>CAYTNX010000010.1:8689-10479 GCA_964439365.1 uncultured Candidatus Saccharibacteria bacterium
ACTACTCGACAAAAGTGTCGGTCGTGGTATTCCCATGAATCCTGAGGAGCTCATCCCTTATGCAAGAGCCATCAAGAAACGCTTTCCCAAACTTGGAATTGTCGTTGCTGGTGGACTTTCTGCAGAAAATATTAATCTGATAAAACCGCTTATCGAAGAATTTCCTGAGATAAGCATTGATGCTCAAGGGAAACTTCGTCCAAGTGGATCTGCCTTGGATCCAATTGATTGGAATTTAGCAGAAGATTACTTGATCAAGGCTTTAGAATTACTGAAGTAGTTCTACAAGCAGAAAACCTCGTACTTTGTACACAATACAAAACGAGGTTTTTTTATTTGGGGGGTGTAAAAAATAATTATTAAATAACTCAATCATTTAAATATTTAATATTGTAATCTGGTACTATACCTAAATCATAATATTTTTTCTTTAAATTTAAAGGTAAAAATTTAAATTCCCTCACAACCTTACGACAATTTGAAAACCCACAAAAACACTTCATAGACCAATCCTCTTTATACATTTGAAGTGAATAATCATAAGTAATTTCATCACCAATTTTAATATCTCTTAAAGCAATTAATCTTGCTTTTTTATCTTTTATGATAAGGCCAGCATTAGGGTCACAAGAGTGATTTATGATATCATCTACTTTTCCAGATGGACCAATAAAATATTCTTCCGAAACTTGTAAATAACGATCATCTTCAGGTAAAAGAATATTTTCACTAGAAGGTAATTCTGAACGATGCATCAATTTTCCATCAAAAATAACAATAAGGTCCCCTTTTAAAAAAGTTTTATTGGCTACAACAGTTTTTCCAAAATTATTTTTAGATATAATAAAATTATCCATATAATATACTCCTATATACTTCGCAAACTTTGCTCGATAATCTTTTTGTATTCTACAAAACTCTCCATACCATATTGCGCTCGTCTTTTCTCTAAATCTTGAAGATTTTCTATATCTAAAAATTTTAAGTGTCCATCTTTATCTATTTTGTATTGGGTACCATATAGCTGCGATTGACCTTGAATAACTCTCATTTTATCTATCATGTATGCAATGTCTTTTCTTTGAATCAAACCCTTTTCTAAATTCTCCATAATTTCTATGGAATTATTTAATAGTTCAATGTCTCCTGAATGTAATATAACCAAAACTGCAGCCCTGTAAGCTTTTTGTGAAGTAAGTGTAATTGTCGGAAATCCAATTTTACTGATTATACTCTTTAAAGTATTAACATTATCCGAGTTAATTTTAGAAAGATCAGATACTGATATCCTTCCAGATTTAAAATCTTTAATTGCTTTCTGATCAGTATCCTGAATATTTTCTAAATCAATTGTATATTTTCTTATTAAGTCATTATTCATAGTGATACTATATCTTATTTAAAAGAAAAAGGAATCGACTCACAACTCCTCGCTATGCTCGGGTTGCGAGCCCGCCTCCTTCGCTACGCTCAGTCCGGCAGTTCGATTTGCCTCCCAGGCATCACTAGCAAAAATAAAAGGGCAACTGATGTTGCCCTTTTATTTTTGTGTGACCTTATAGGGTGGCTTTCAGAACTTACTAAACAGAGGGATTATATCGTATCTGCCATTCAAACATTTGAACTTATAACAGCATAAAACTATATCTTTGTAGTATTCTGGTATTCGTCTTCTAGAACTTCAAGATAGTTTTTCAACTTTTCCATAAATATATCTTGTTCCTCTTTTGATACTTCCTTCTGTTTTCTCAACTTGAGAGCTAAATGTATTATATGGTTTTTATCTTTAA
>CAYTNX010000011.1:0-10475 GCA_964439365.1 uncultured Candidatus Saccharibacteria bacterium
AATAATTAATTATTAAAAAAAATTCTAAAAAACAAATAATTTAGAAAAAATTAAAGAAAAAAAAATAAAAAAAAACATGGAGGTTATAAAGTTTTTACGTGATTATGATGAAGGAAAAAAAGAAATATCAACCCATAATATCCAAAAATATCTACCCCGCGTACGAGTTACTTCTGAGTAAGAAATTTGTATCATTTCCATTAACAGATGAATCAAAAAATAAAGTTGATTCAATAGTTTCTAGTATAAATAATATTTATTTTGGTAAGGAGATTTATAAAACACCTGAGGAGAAGGTTGTTGCTTTTTTGTATTTTCTTATAAAAGATCATCCCTTTACTGATGGAAATAAGAGAACCGCCAGTCTTATATTTGAAGTTGCTTGTGAAATTAATGATTTGGCTCCTAATTTTAAAAATTTTACACTCGATCAGCTTGCTGTATTTATTGAGAAAACAAAAGAAGAAGATCATCAGGGTTTAATTAAAGCCATTTCAGATCTTTTGTTTTAATTGTTCTTTAATTTTATATTAAATAATTATCAAGATCATACCTACTTTTAAACCACCTCCACAGGCTCCACATCTATATGTTCATGAGGCTTAATTTTTCTATAAGTATTAAATATAAATATAAAAGTAATAAACAAAATTATTCCAGCCAATATAAAAGGCAAACCTGCATAAGTCTCATAAGCAAAACCTCCAAACAATGGACCCAAAATCATTGATAAAGACATAATAGATGCAAGAATTCCCATATTTTCACCTTGCTCTTCTTTTTTAGAAAAACCTATTATCTGACTAGTCATTACCACTCTCATTATGGAATGACCAAAGGATGTGATGATAAGTCCAAATAGAAAAGCAAATTTTGAAGGAATAGCCATAATCAAATATCCAATTGCAAAAGGGATAAAAACCCAGACCATTAGAAATGATTCTTTAAAATATTTAAGCCAGATTTTTTGAATAGCAAAAGCTTGATTGATAGATATTATAATTCCTATTAAAGCCATCAAAATTCCAGATGCTATAACTGTCCAAGAAAATACTTTTGCAATATATAATGCAAAAATAGATTGATTTAGTGAAATTGCAATACCAAATAATAACCAAGAAATATAAAGAGGTAGAATATTTTTATTTTTTATAGCTTTTATAATTGGTGAAAAAGGATTTATGGAAAGCTTGTCTGTATTTCTTTGATGATGGGTTTCAGGTAAAAAGAAATAGGCAAGTATAGTATTTAGCAGAGACATTATTCCTACAATAATAAAAGGCAATTTCATACTTATACTAGACAAAACTCCGCCGATTAGGGGACCGATTATAAAACTTATTCCAAAAACAGCACCGATAAGTCCTAGATTTTTTGCTCTTTCTTTTTGATCTTTTGCTATATCAATCAAATAATTTTGAGCTGTTGAAATATTTCCCGCCGCCAATCCATCTATAATTCTTCCCAAGAAAAGTCCAAAAATTGAATTTGAAAAGGCAAAGATAAGCCAACCTAGGGCACTTGAAGCAAGACTTATAAGGAGTACAGGTCTTCTTCCTTTTCTATCAGAAATTGCTCCTAAAATAGGTGAACTGAAAAAAGAGAATAAGGCAAAGACAACAAAAAGAGAGGTTACTACTATTCCGGATACATGAAAAGATTCTACATAAAAGGGTAGTATAGGGATAATAACTCCCAAACCAAGCACGTCCAAGAATACAGTAAATAATATTATTGTTTTTGGTGAAATTATAGTTTCTTTTTTCATTTTTTTTGCTATGTATATATGATTTTAGACTGTTGATTATAGCATGGAGCATAATTATCTTCTCCACTTATCATTATTTATTTTTATTATATAATGATTATTATGGATGATAGAGAAGTAGATATTGGTAAAAAAGTAGATATAAATAAAGCAATAAAAGATTTTGCTGTTGAATATAAGACTGATCAGATGAAGAAAGTAAAAGAAACACCAAAAAAATCTGATTATCCCAAAATCGTTCTGTTTTTTGTGAAGCATTCTGGAGGTTTAATAAAGAATGAAAAATACGCTGAATATATTATTTTGATAATTGTCGCTTTGGCGATTATTTTTTCTTTAAATCTTTTTTCTAAAGTAAATTCTCCAAATAAAGACGCTTTCAAACCAGCTCCTCCAAGGGAGTTCAGGCCATAATTAAAAATATGATTAGAAATATCAAATTTTCAAAAGGTTTTACGCTAATTGAATTACTTGTTGTTATTGCAATAATTGGAGTTTTGTCTAGTGTGGTATTGGCTTCATTGAATACTGCTAGATCAAAAGCAAGAGATTCTAAAAGAAAATCAGAAATAAATAGTATAGTTTTGGCTTTATCTTTGTATCGTAATTCCCACACATCTTATCCAGCTGCTTCTTATGGTGGTGCTTGTGGTACAGCTATAGATGGAACAGATATTGTCTCTACTGAGTTGATTGCTGATGGGTCATTAAGAGTAATACCTACAGTACCTTCAAATTCTGGAACATGTGGAGATTATTATTATGCTGGAAGCTGGAGTGCTGGACAGTCAATAGCTATATTTACACATTTAGAAAATGTAGATGCAAATTGTATTGCAATATTTGATTGGTTTACTACAGGATCTTATTGTAATGGGTATTATATGAAAGTTTTGCAATAAAAAATAATTATTTTAATTTCATTAAATATATTCTTTGCTCTTTTATTATCGGTCTGTATAATGGTTCTTAATTATTAAATATTTTCTTGTATGAATAAAAAGATTGTTATAAAGGATAGAATATATGGTAATCACGAAATAACAGAGCCTGTTTTGATGGAGCTTATAAAATCAAAACCTTTTCAAAGATTAAAATTTATAAATCAATTTGGTATACCAGATCAGTATTATCATAAGAAAAATTTCACTCGATATGAGCATTCATTGGGTGTAATGATTTTAATAAAAATATTAAATGGATCATTGGAAGAACAAATAGCTGGTTTATTGCATGATATTTCTCATACAGCTTTTTCTCATGTGATAGATTGGGTTTGTGGAGATATTTTAAATGAATCTTATCAAGACAATCAGCATCAAGATTTTATAGAGACAGGTGAAATAAGGAAAATTCTAGATAAATATTCTTTTGATTATAAAAGAATATCCGATTATCATAATTTTTCTTTATTAGAAAAAGATTCACCTGATTTATGTGCCGATAGGGTAGATTATTCATTGAGAGAATTTCCTTCGGATATACCATCAAAATTATTGAAATCTATTATAAATAAGGATAATGAGATTATTTTTAATAATGAAAAATCAGCTTTTATTTTCGGTATAAATTTTTTGAAATTACAGAGAAATCATTGGGCTGGCTTTGAAGGTGTATATAGATATAGATTATTTTCTAATGCTTTAAAAATGGCTTTGGAGGACAAAATCATTGATATCAAGGATTTTTATAAGGATGATAATTTTGTTGTAAAGAAATTGATTAAGACAAAAAATCCAAAGATAAAAATTATATTGAAAACATTATCTTCAAAAAAACTTAAGAAAAATTATAAAAATTATGAAGTCTTACATAAGAAATTTAGGAATGTAAATCCTAAGTTTTTATCATCTGATGGTAAAGTTAAAAGACTTAGCGAAGAGAATGATAGGTACAGAATCTTTTTTGAAAAAGAAAGAACTCATACTTCAAATGGTATAAAAATACCTTCATCATTGCCTTCTGATAAACAATGATTTAAATGCTATAATAAAAACATTATTATTTTTTCTATTATATTAAATTAAACATATATGCTAGACACACAGAATATTTATTTTTGGACAACACTATTGAAAATATTAGGAGTACTGTCATTTTTGATGGCTATGTATGGTCTTACATCAAAAAGAGTATACGGTCGTTCTTGGAAAAAATACATGGGTGGATGGATATATAAAAAAGAGGACAAAAATATCTATTATTCTTATATTTTTATGTATTTTGCTATTACTTTCTTTGCCTTTATATGTTCTGTTTTATTTGGTAATATATAGAGTATGAAAAAGAATTTACCAATTATAATAGGTGTTTTATTACCAATAATATTTATCCTTGTTATTGCAGGTTTTATACTTATTCCTACTTACAATATTAATCCAAAATACGATTTTTTGTATACAAAGAATCAAGATTATGATTATTATGCAAGAAAGACTTATAAGAACACTTATAAGGTAGTAAATGGCAAGCTTATATCAGAACCCATAAAATTGGATTCAAAGAAATATCCTGCAGAAACAGAATTCACTGATTCTTTGCCGGATTTATTTGTTTATAATGTAAAAGATAATACAACTCACAAGATTACTATTGAGGATGCAAAAGATATGTATATAGATGTGGGTCCAAGTTCAACAGATGGATACAATGTAGAATATAGATATGGAGATCATGGAATTTTGGATATTTTTGGATCAAGTTACTCTGCAGATAGTGGATTTTATATTACAAAAGACAAAGCGGGTAAAAAACTAACTGGTGTATATCAAGAAGCAAATTCTTATTTGTACCCACATGATCTCAATTTTATTGGTTGGATAAATAAATAATAATATGGAAAAAGATCAAGTAATTTCTTTTCTAAAAACTCAATTAGAAAAGGGAACAGTGACAAGGGAAAATGTTTTGGATTTGGTAAATGAATATGAAAAAACTGTGACTGAGAGCAAGGCTTCATCTTCAAGAAATCTTATCAATGTATTTTATGCTATCGGAGCCGTGATTGTTATAGTAGGTATTATTATATTGCTAGGTCAGCATTGGTATCAAATAGGTTTTGTGGGTAGAATCTTGGCTACTCTTGGAATTTCTGTCGCTACTTATGTTTCTGCTATTTTACTAAAAACACCATCACAGAGAACAATTTCTCAAATATTATTTACAATTTCAGCATTCCTTTCTCCTATTGGATCTTATGTTTTGTTAAATGAAGCAAGTATTCGTTTTGATACAATTCATCAGATTTATGTAGCTGTTTCTTTGTTTATTATATTTGGCTTAGCGCAGATAATCTCTAGAAAAAATGTTTTGGTTTTGTTTATGGTAGCTTTTGCTACATGGCTTTATTATTTGATACTCATCAAGATTTTTGATGTATCATATTTTTCAGCTGATGTAATGAAATGGGCTATTATTTTTGCTGGATTGTCATATATACTTATAGCTTATGGATATTCTCTCGCATTCAATTCAGATGAAAATCCAAAAGAAAAATTGGCTGTTTGTGGATTTTTACATTCATTTGGTACTTTAGGAATATTGGGCGCAGGAATTACTATTGGTGGCAATTTTGATTTTGTTTTGATACTTATTATTTTTGGAATATTCTATGCTTCTGTATTTTTGCAAAGCAAGAGTATGTTGATTATTACAGCGCTATTTTTGATGGGGCATATTATAAAATTAACCTCAAGATTCTTTGTGGATTCTATAGGATGGCCTGTATCTCTAGTTATTTTGGGCTTTGTGATTATCGGTATTGGCTATGTTACTTTCTATATAAATAGAAAATATTTGGATTCAAAAACTCAATAATTTTGACTATATTTTGTTTGTAATATATCCTTTGTCTGGAAAGGATTTTTGCCATGAATGAATACGAGACTTTGAGAAAGTCTATGCAGGAGAAATGGCTTGAAAGATTTGCGAATATCGGCGCTTATTTCAAGCATGATGGGAATGTGAATAGACCCCATGTTGTGCTGGGTACTGGAATTCATTCTGATCATTTTTTCAATTCACAAGTATTTGTTTCAGATCCAATGCATCTTGATATTGCATGTACGGATCTCTATAGATTGGTCAAGGCTTTCTACAAAGATTCTTGCAATACTCATTGGGTCATCGGTTTTTCATCGGATTCCATTGCTATTGCAAGTTCCTTTGCCAGAACCATGACTTTGTCTGGAGGTTCTCATTACCCACACAGAGCTGGATATTGTGAAAGGGAACATCATACACTGGGTGGTGGAATGATCATCAATTCATCCTTATTTCCGAAGGTTTCCAAGCCTATTGTTATCGGAAATGTCGTAATTAGCGATGGATTGGCTTTTTCCTCACTACTCTCCGCTTTTTCGGGAAAGGTTCCGGGGGAAAGAAACATTTTCGGTCTTGGATTTGTCGCTTGTCTCTGGAGTTATTTGAGGGATACAAAGACAAGAGGAGTCGAAATTGTATCCCTTGTAAAAAGTCCAGGTGATTTGTGGAGCAATGGTTCTTGTCCTTTGTGCAAACAGGGGTCAATTGCCCTCAAGCCAGAAATCCCAGGTAATTGGGACAAGCTCAATCAGGCTTACTGATTTTCAACAACCCGCATGTATACGTATATGCGGGTTGCTTCTATTCTATTTTCTTGTATCATTAAGCCATATTTATATGAGACAAAATCTACTTTTTACAAAGACCCGAAAAGATGCTCCAAAAGACGAGGTTTCAAAAAACGCCGAATTACTTATTCGTGCTGGTTTTATAAATAAAGAAATGGCAGGTGTCTATTCTTATTTGCCATTAGGTTTAAGGGTTTTAAATAAAATCATAAATATTATTAGGGAAGAAATGAATGCTATAGGAGGTCAGGAAATATTTTTGACATCTCTTCAGGACAAAAAAGTTTGGGAAAAGAGTGGAAGGTGGAATGATGCCATTGTTGATACTTGGTTCAAAACAAAATTGAAAAATGATACAGAATTGGGTTTGGCCTTTACGCATGAAGAAGCTTTAGCAAATCTCATGACAGAATATTTACGTTCTTTTAGAGATTTACCAGTTTTTGTATATCAATTCCAGACAAAATTTAGAAATGAGACCAGAGCAAAGAGCGGAATAATGAGATCTAGAGAATTTATAATGAAAGATTTGTATTCTTTCTGTCTTAATGACAAAGAACATGAAGAGTTTTATGAAAAAGCAAAAAATGCATATACAAAGATTTTCGAAAGGGTAGGTTTGGGTGAAAAAACTTATATTACTTTTGCTTCTGGAGGTTCTTTTTCAAAATATTCTCATGAATTTCAAACCATAACAGAAGCTGGTGAAGATGTTATTTATATTGATGAAAAAAATAAAATAGCCATAAATAAAGAAGTATTCAATGATGAAGTTTTGAAAAATCTAAATTTGAAGAAAGAGGATTTTAAAGAAGAAAAAGCAGTAGAGGTGGGTAATATATTTTCTTTAGGAACAAAATATTCAGATGCTTTTGATTTGAAATATGTTGATGAAAAAGGAGACAAAAAACCTGTAATTATGGGTAGTTATGGAATAGGGCCAGGAAGAGTTATGGGTACAATTGCTGAAATATTATCAGATGAAAAGGGTCTTATTTGGCCAAAGAACATAGCACCATTTCATTTACATTTGATTTCAATAGAAGATAAAGATGGTAAGGTAAAAGTAGAAGCTGACAATCTTTATGATAAATTAAATAAAAAGGGTATAGAAGTTCTTTATGATGATAGAGATGTGCGTGCTGGAGAAAAATTTGCCGATAGTGATCTTATTGGTATACCTCTTAGAATAGTTATAAGTGAAAAGACTTTACAGTCAAAATCTATAGAAATAAAAGATAGAAAGAGTGGAGAAGTAAAAATAAAGGAGATTGAGAATTTTTTAGCAGATATTCAGAGCAATAATTGAAATGAAAGAATTTAAAGAAAAAATTTATAATTACCTATCAAATGATATAGGTATAGACCTTGGAACTGCCAATACCTTGGTTTATCTTCGTGGTCATGGAATAGTGGTAAATGAACCATCTGTTGTAGCTGTAAATCAAAAAACAGGAAGAGTTGTGGCTGTCGGCAATGAAGCAAAAGACATGCTAGGAAGAACACCGGCGCATATAGTAGCTCTAAGACCTTTGGTTGATGGAGTTATTTCAGATTTTGAAGTTACAGAAGAAATGATTACTTATTTGGTAAAGAAAGCAGAACAATATTCAAAAAAATTTCTTGGACCTAGAGTTGTTGTGGGCGTTCCTTCTGGTGTTACAAATGTTGAAATAAGAGCAGTTAGAGATGCTACAAAAAACGCTGGGGCTAGAGAGGTTTATATTGTGGAAGAACCAATGGCTGGAGCTATAGGTATAAGATTACCGATTCATGAACCTGTCGGTAGTATGATTATAGATATTGGAGGTGGTACTACTGATATAGCCATTATTTCACTTGGAGGTATTGTTCGATCAAAAAATATAAAAATTGCTGGTGATAGATTGAACAATGACATGATTTCTTATATAAATGTGATATCTCTAGGTGGAACAGTTGTAAGTAAATCAATAAGAATAGCTGGAAATAATATTGATGAAGATATCATAAGATTTGTTAAGAAAAATCATAATTTATTAATTGGAGATAGAACAGCTGAGTATATAAAAATTGCAGTTGGAGCTGTTGTGCCAGGAGAATCAATGGAAACCACAATACGAGGAAGAGATCTGATTACAGGTTTGCCTAGAGAGGTTGTAATAACTGATTCTGATATAAGAGAAGCAATGTCATCTTCTATTGATATTCTTTTAGAATCTTCAAAAGAAGTTCTAGAAACTACTCCACCAGAAATACTTGCTGATGTTATGCATAGAGGAATTCATTTGGTTGGGGGAGGAGCTTTGATAAAAGGATTGGATGGATTATTGTCAGAAACATTAAAAATACCAGTATATATTGCTGAAGATCCTCTTACTGCTATAGCAAGAGGTACGGGTATGATTTTGGAGGAATTAGAAAAATATAGTGATGTCCTAATACAAAACGAAGATGAGTTACGAACTCAAAAGTAGCATAAAAAGAAATAGAATAAATTTACCTATAAAAATAACCATTATAGTTGTTGTTTTTGTTTTTATAATAAATTTTTTATTTCCTACTTTTTTATCATCGATTCTGACTTCTATTATTAGACCTATATGGAGTATTGGTGTGAGTGATAGACCAGATATAAATCTTCTTTCTCTTGAAGCACAAAATATTTTGATTTCTCAGCTTGTAAAAGAAA
The DNA here is from genome assembly GCA_964439365.1 of uncultured Candidatus Saccharibacteria bacterium. Classification (GTDB taxonomy): domain Bacteria; phylum Patescibacteriota; class Minisyncoccia; order Phycocordibacterales; family PALSA-1337; genus CAIOGI01. The sequence continues at coordinate 9,050 of CAYTNX010000011.1, forward strand.
ATATAGAGTTAAAAGCTTTACTTGGAAGATCTGTCGAAAACAAAATGATTTTGGGTTATATTTTGAAAAAGCCTCCTTTTACTGCTTATGATTCATTTATACTAGATATTGGTAGTAAGGACGGTGTTGAAAATGGAGATAAAGTTTATAGTACCGGCAATATACTTATTGGAGAAATAGCAGAAAATAATTTTAATACATCAAAGGTAAAATTATATTCATCTTATGGTGAAAAATATGACATTTTTATAACTGAAAAAAATATTCAGGCTATAGCTATTGGTAGAGGCGGTGGTTCTTTTGAAGCTGTTGTTCCTAGAGATTTAAATATAGTTGAAGGCGATATCGTTTCAATTCCAGATATATCAAATTCAGTTTTTGGAACTGTAGGTAGAGTAATAGCAGATCCAGCTAGAGCATTTGCTACTATTATTTTCTCACAACCAATAAATATATATGAACAAAAATGGGTTCTGGTTTCATTGAAAAAATTAAATGAGAAAATAAAATGAAAAGAATTTTATTTTTTATAATAATGTTGTTTTCTCTAGTATTTGCTTATTGGTGGATTACTTGGTGTTTGGCCATAATTTTATTATTTTATTTTCCTGTTTATTTTGAAATAATTGCTTTAGGAATCGCATATGATGCTTTATATGGTTTAACTTTGCCTGAATTTTGGAATATAAAATATATTTTTACTTTAGCAAGTATTGTTTTATTTTTGATTTCTCTCATAATTAAAAAGCGTCTAATTATTTATGAATAATAGGATTAGAAAAAATATAAGACAAAATAGGGAAATAGATCCCGATGAAATTTTTATTGACTCTCACAATTTACCCCAATTCGATACTCAACAATTCGAAGGTAGATTGGAAAAGCCTATTTCTAGAATTAGCCTAATGTCCATAGGTATATTTTTTATTATTGTTCTTATTATTTTTGGTTCAAAACTTTGGTCATTACAAATTTTAAATGGTCAAAAATACAATGATAGAAGCGAGAATAATAGATTAAGAAGTACACCTATTTTTGCTGCTAGGGGAGTGATTTATGATAGAAATGGTGTTGAATTGGCTTGGAATTCTCCAGGAGAAGATTCTGATATTACAAAAAGAAAATATAAAGATATTGAAGGTTTATCTCATGTGATTGGTTATGTTCAATATCCTTCAAAAGATAGTTCGGGTTTTTATTATAGAGAGGATTTTGAGGGTGTTGATGGAGCAGAAAAATATTTTAATAAAGATTTACAAGGCGAAAATGGTATCAAACTTATAGAAGTTGATGCTAGAGGAAATATTCAATCACAAAATACTATACAACCACCCAAAGAAGGCAAAAATATTTATTTATCCATAGATTCTAGAATTCAATCAGAAATGTATAAAGCAATAAAAGATATTGCAGAAAGAGTGGGTTT
>CAYTNX010000012.1:0-10372 GCA_964439365.1 uncultured Candidatus Saccharibacteria bacterium
ACCCTATACGGATGCAGTCTTCTGCAATATTCAGCGGTAGTCACAGACAAAAGTGTTGCCACCAAGAACATTGTAGATGAAGAAATGTATCTATGTAGAGTGACATTGCGTCTGGTCAAGAACAATAGCAGGTATGATGAGAATAGGGGTTATTGGCTTGATGGCCATATAGACATCGAGATTAGACTGAATAGCGGTATCAAACAAGAACAACCTGCTCTGGTGAAGGTTTGTCATGATATCTTGAAAGAATTGGATAAGCGCATCGGCGAATGCCAATTCTTCGGATTTTGGGAAAGTGAGACATTCAGAAAAAGTAAGAAGAAGGTGTAAATAGCCTTCTCTCAAACGCAAAAGGGCTCGGAAAATATCCGACCCTTTTTCTTTTTATCTATTTAATCTATTTTAAGAAAATAATTTATCTATAAAACTCTATTTCTCCAAAACGACCTGATCTTTTGTAAATCTAACTTTCTTGTACTTTGCAGCTTCATCACTTTCAGATCTAAATCCTAAGGCAATACAAACTTTTGATTCAAATCCAATCTTATCCAAACCAAGTATTTCATCAAATTTCTTTGTATCAAAACCTTCCATAGGTCCAGTATCAATACCCATAATAGCAGCTGAAGTAACAAGAACACCTAGAGCTATATAAGCCTGTCTAGCTGCCCATTCTACCCTCTCTGCAGGAGTTCTGTATGATATAGAACCTTTTATCATATCTGCATAACCCTTTAGATTTTCAACGGGAATACCTCTGACTTCTGAAACGTATTTTATATAATCATCTGCCAATTTTTCATCAATTACTTTTGGAACAGCCAAAACAATCAAATCTGAAGCATCAACAATTTTGTCTTGATTGTATCCCGCCTCTTTCAATTTTTTTCTAATATCTTTGTTTTTTACAACTATAAATTTCCAAGGCTGAAGTCCAAAAGATGACGGTGAAAGTCTTGCTGAATCCAATAAAGTATTCAATTGTTCTTCTGTTAATTTTTTACTTGTATCAAACTTATTCACAGCATAACGCCAATTCATTGCTTCAATGATATTTTTCATTTTTTTATTTTTTATTTTATTAAACTAGTAATGTTGTGAGAACAGTATACAAGTATGTTTTATTTTGTGCAATTTTTTTTAGCTTTATGAAATGATTTTAGTTATTTTGTAAAAAAATATGTCTTATTTTGTAAATAAATTTACTATATCTCTATAAGTAACAAAAACCATAAGTAATATGAGTAAAGAAAAACCAATAGTGTTTATTGTATTTGCAACAATAGGTTTGATTGGCTTTCTTATAATAGCTTCTATTATTACAAAAAGTATTCTACCTCCATCCAAAGCAGGAAATGGAACAAGATTTAGAACTCCAAGATTGATTGAAATAATAGCAGTAAATAACATTAGATAAGTAAAGCCCAATTTTGCCGCATCACCCACCAAACCAGCAATGCCGACAGGACCAGAAACAGAAGATAAATTTGATTTGCCATTAAATATACCTGCAATCAAATCATAAAGACCATTAAATGTAAGAAGAATAGTATGCAAAGTAAATCTCAACCCTTCAATAGGAGCTTTGTAAAAAGGTAATTTTAAAGTAGAAACATTGTCCATAGCTATTCCTATAGCATATTTATCTTTTACTATACCTTCCTCAGCAATCACCTTAATTTCTGATTCAATTCCAGATCTTTTGATTTTCAAAACAATTCCATTATTTTTGCTATCATTTATACTTTTCTGAATTTCTTCTAGAGAATTTGAAACTATTTCATCTCCTGCTTTAAGTCCAACCCTATCTGCTGGAGAACCCTTATTAACAAAAGTAATAGCTATATGAGGATTAATCATTTTATCTTTGTATTCAGGATAACTATCCACAGAAGCAGGTACGCCGAAAGAAAAAGAAAAAGCAATGATAATCCAAGCGAAAAGGAAATTGAATAATATACCAGCAAATAATACGGCTATTTGAGCTAGTCTATTTTTATGAACAAAGCTTCTAGATTTGTCTTCACCATTTATACTTTCTTCATTTGGATCTTCTCCAAAAATCTTTACATAGCCACCAAAAGGAATAAGATTCAGAGAATATTTTGTCTCCCCTACAGTTTTGGAGAAAATATTTGGACCAAAGCCCAATGCAAAAGCATCAACTCTTATTCCAAAAAATCTAGCAAAAAGAAAATGCCCTAGTTCATGAACAAAAATCAATACAGCCAAAACTATTAAAAATATAATTACTGTCATTTATTTTTTGAAATAAAACAATTAGGACATTATTTCCTTGTCTTTCTTTGCATAAACCTCATCCATTTTTTTATTTGTCTCATCTACCATTTTTTGTATTTCTTTTTGCAAACGAAAAACCTCATCTTTTCCTATTCCTCCGGCTTTTTCTTTTGACTGAATTTCTTTCATAGCTTCATCTCTATGTATTCTTATTTGTTTTCTACCCTCTTCCAATTTCTCTTTTGCCAATTTTACTATTTGTAATCTTCTTTCAGCTGTAAGTTCTGGAAAATTTATTCTAAGACCCTTATCATCTATAGAAACTGATACACCCAAATTTGCCAATGTAATAGCTTTTTCTATTTCTTTTGATTGAGACAAATCCCATGGTGCTATGCGCAAAGTTCTAGGTCCTTCAGAAACAACACTAGCAAGCTGTACTATAGGAGACATAACCCCAAATGATTCTATTTTTACAGAATCCAATAAAGCAGGGCTAGCTTGACCTGTTCTTATATTTGAATACTCTTTCTTCAACCAATCTTCAGTACCTGATAATGATTTTTTAAATTTTGTAAAATCGTGTGCCATAAAGACATTATAACACAAATTATGAGTTAAAAAAGAAAAGGCGTCCCGGAAAATCCGGGACGCCAACAAACGGTACTCCAAATTCAAATTCACCCCCAACTTACAATTTTAATCTATTTCAATGCACCTCCTTTCTGGGTTTAATTCTAACAAGTAATCAAATCTTTTTCTAGTATCTCAGAAAGCTGAAAGGAACAGTTGTCGAAGCCGTCACGTTTCAGAATTCTAAGTTTTGGCTTGTTTAGCAAGACATCTCAAACCCTATTATCACAAGATAAAAAGGTTTAAACTAGAAAGTAATTTGAATTACTTGACTAGTCAAAAATATACACCCAAAAAAATATAAAGGCAAGCCAAAAATTTGACCGAAATCTCCTTAAAAATATTAAAAATTAAATACTCAAAGCAATATATTCTAATAACTGTTTTATGGACGGAGATCTATCATTCAAATAATCTTTGGCTTTTACAATAGCATTCAAAGTTCTTCTGTTTTTTGATAAATCTTTTTTATGTAAAACAAATTCTAAAGCTGAGAGAAAGTCCTGAGCATATGTTTTGTCCAAATCATCATCACTTATCTTTTTTGCAATATCATCCACAAAAGAAATCATGTCTTTTTTTGACATATTTAAAAATTTTTCTACTTCTGATACGAGATTTTTATCTATAAGATTATTATTTGATTTTGGTATTGATAATCTAGATTTTAAGGTTGGTAAAAGGATTTCAGAACTAGGCATTATCAAAAAGAAATGAGTATTTTCATGTGGCTCTTCAAAAATCTTGAGTAAAGAATTTTGAGCTTCTTGGGTTATACCAGAAGCTTCTATTAAAAATATTTTTTTACTATTCTCAGAAAAACTCTTTGAGGAATGTTTTTCTTTTATTTTTCTACTTTCATCAATACCAAATAAATCAAATTTTTCATGAAAAAAGTCTGGATTATTTGAATGATCTATATGAAATTTATTTTTTAAATATTCTTTTAATTGTTCTGCAACATCATTAAAAGAATGTATGAAATAAGCATGATGACTAAGTGTTTTTATATAATCAAATGGATTCATGAAGTCATTTTACTCTTTATTTATGAAAAAAGAAAAAGGGTGCCGCTAGCTTTACGGCACCCTCCCCATAGAAGGTTGTTGAGCTATCCTTGGGGGTCGGAACAGCTCTCACACCTGTTAGATTCTAACCTTAGTGTGTTGCAATCACACTTTCACCCCGATGATCGGGTGGAAAGATTGCTGTGAGAATGATTAAGCTTTCGGCCTAATCGATACTCACAGGGTCTTATCTGGTCGAAGGAGCGGATGCACGTCGGTTGGCCTTGTTGAGCGCCTTGGCCGGTTGATTCACCGAGCACTGCATCATCCTCCTATATACTAGCATATATACAGAAAATGTCAAGCACTATTGCATAATTATTCATATAATAATATAAAAATGGCTCTATAGAGCCATTTTTATAAATAGACATCAAATTTTAATTGGTATTAAAAAACACCTTCTAAGGCTTTTGCTATCTTTTTGAAATAATACTCTTTTTGTAAGTATCCAAATGATCCAAAGCAACACCTGTACCCTTTACAACACAAAAAAGTGCTTCATCTGCAAGACGAGCCTTTACACCTGTGCGTCTAAACACAAGTTCTGGAAAATTTCTAAGCATAGAAGATCCTCCTGTCATAATAATTCCCTGATCTATAATATCTGCTGCAAGCTCAGGAGGAGTTTCTTGCAAAACATCTTTGATAGCTTTTATCATATCTCTAAGTTCTTTGTTTATAGCTTTTACAACTTCATTTGTTTTGACTTCTGTAGATCTTGGTAAACCAGAAACAAAATCTCTACCCTTTACCTGCATTGAAAGTTCCTCTTCCAAAGGAATAGCTGAACCTATTTTAATTTTTATATCTTCTGCTGTTTTGTCACCAATAGCCAAATTGAAAGTCTTTTTTATATAATCTGTAATAGCTGAATCTATACGATTACCAGCACATTTTACTGATGTAGAAGAAACGATTCCACCCAAAGATATCACTGCAACATCTGTAGTACCTCCACCTATATCTACAACCATATGACCTTTTGCTTCTTGTATAGGTATCCCAGCACCAATAGCTGCAAGTATAGGTTCCTTAACCACAAAAGCATTTTTTGCTCCGGCTCTTATAGCAGCTTCAATAACAGCTCTACGTTCTGTAGATGTAATACCAGCAGGAACTGAAACCATAACTTCAGGTTTGAAAATATTCCAAGTACCTAAAGCTTTATTTATAAAATATCTAAGCATAGCTTCTGTTACTCTATAATCTGCTATTACTCCATCTCGCATTGGTCTATAGGCGATTATATTGTCCGGAGTTCTACCTATCATTTCTTTTGCTTCTACTCCGACAGCCATTACTTTTTTGTCTTGTTCAGAAACAGCAACAACAGAAGGTTCATTCAAAACAATTCCTTTCCCAGGAATAAAAACAAGAGTATTTGAAGTACCCAAGTCTATCCCTATTTTTTGAAAAAAGAATTTCATAAAATATATAAATTTGTCGACGAATTAACCTGTTTTCCTAGTAATCTTTGCTCCCAAAGCATTTAATCTTTTTTCAAGATTTTCATATCCTCTGTCTATATAATAGACATTATTTACTATTGAAGTACCTTTTGCAATCAAAGCTGCCATAACAGTAGCAAAACCAGCTCTTATATCAAATGATTCTAGATTTTCTTTTTGTGGATTTTTTAATTCTGTATTGCCACGAATAAGTATTTCTCTTGGATTCATAGAAGTGATTTGGGCTCCGAGTTTTGTGAGATTTTCAGTAAATTTGAATCTGCCTTCATATATAGTTTCGAAGACAATACTTTCTCCATTTACTTGAGTAAGATAGGTTACTATTGGTGCTTGTAAATCTGTTGGGAAACCGGGATATTCATGGGTTCTTACATTGAAACTTTTTAATAATGAATTTTTAACTTTTGAATTGTTTTTTATTTGTATTGTGTCTTTTGTACAAGTTATCGGTACTCCTGATTCTTTTAATAAATTTATAACTGATTCTAAATGAGATGGATTACAATTCTTGATCTCAAGATTATCAGCACAAAGAGAACCTAATATAAGAAAACTTCCAGCTTCTATACGATCAGGAACTGTTTTGTAAATTTGATTATTTGATTTTAATAATCCACCTCCAATAATTTCTATTGTAGTAGTACCCGCTCCTTTTATTTGTGCTCCGCAGGAATTGAGATATTCTGCAACAGAAACAATTTCTGGTTCCATAGCACAGTTTTTCAAAATAGTTTTACCCTGAGCCAAAACACCAGCCATCATCAAAGTTTCTGTTCCTCCGACAGTTTGAATATTAAAAAATATTTCTGCACCTTTTAATTTTCCATTTTCTGCAATGATATTGTAAGAATCATCTTTCAATTCGATTTTTGCACCCATCTTTTCATATGCATTCAAAAAAAGATCTATTGGTCTAGCGCCTATAACACAGCCACCTGGTGAGGGAAATGAAACCTTTCCGTATCTTGCAAGTAATGGACCAGTAAGAACTACTGAAGCCCTCATACTCTGAGCCAAATCAGGGTCTATATCTGTTTTAGAAATTTTTGAAGTTTCAATAGAAATACTCTTTTCAGAAACATTGACCTTGGATCCCAGCTTTTCCAATAAAACAGACATTTTCTTTACATCTTCTGTACTTGGAACATTTTCTAAAATTATTTTATCTTCAAACAATACAGAACTAGCCATAGCCTTGAGAACGGCGTTTTTTGCTCCGTTTATAGATACTTGACCGTTTAGGGTTTTTTCTCCTGAAAGTCCTTCAATAATAAAAGAATCTTTTTTCATTTTGTGTTTTGTATTGTACGCGTAATATTGAAGTTTTACAAATTTTTTATCATATTATTTTTTGAAAAATTATTTATTTAAAAAAATTATTTAAAAAAGTAAATTCTATACTTTGACAATATCAAAAAAATAGTGTAATGTCCGTACTAGATTGATCTAATTGTTTTGTTGTTTAGATCAAAGACTAGGAGGAAAAATGATCATCAAAAACAGACAAAACGGTTCCACAGCGCGCTTTGCGCTAGGTTTGTTTGCTTGCCTCTTGCTATGGATGATGTTGCCCATAGCTCTGAGCGAGTACTCTCACAGCAACAACAAGCCGACAATTGTCGGCAAGGTTGTCGAGGATCAGACAAAGCCCGTGTCTGGTATCCTGAAGTTCATCGACGAAGGGCACAAGGAAAACTTCAAGTATCCGATGTGGATTCAGGACAATACCAATATCGGATACATTCTGTTGAAGAATGAGGAGGACATCAGCTTCATCACCAATAAGTTCGATTTGTCCCCTCTCAATCCGGATGAGTACGAAAAGCAAATATACTCAAACGGATACCCCTTCTACAAGAACAGTACGAATCGATGGGATCCGAAACTTCGATTGGACTTCCCTCCCATATCGCCAGACGAAGAATTCTTCTTCGCTGTGGGCATCGGAAAACGATGACAACACTCACCCGCTACCCAAAAGTAGCGGGTTTGTATTTTTTATCAAATTGTGTTGTTTTTTAAAACTAATAATAGTTTCTGTTATACTTTAAAATATGAATATTATAGAAGTTATACCTATAAGTAGAGGCATAAATACCAATACCCTTTCATACTTCACCTCAAAAGACATACCTGTAGGAGCTATAGTAGAAATACCCTTAAGAAAGAAGATTATAAGCGGAGTAGTTATTTCTACAAAAAAAGCTGAGGATATAAGAGCTGATATAAAAAACGCAGAATTCTCTTTAAAAAAGATAGACAAAATAAAAAGTGTAGATTTTTTCTCAAAACCATTCATGAAAATGCTTGAAGAAATATCCAGATACTATAGTACAGGTATAGGTGCAGTTATAGATGTATTGGTTCCTGATTATATTTTAAAAAATATAAATAAATTAAAAATAGAAAAAGAAGAAAAAACAAATAAAATAGAAATAAAAACAATAAAAGAAAAATACGCAGTACAAGGTGATGATGAAGAAAGATATGGAACATGGAAAAGCCTCATAAGACAAGAATTTGCAAAAAAGAAATCTATATTATTTTTATTACCAACAATAGAAGATACTGAATATGCATTTGAATTATTGGAAAAAGGAGTAGAAGGATATGCTTTTATACTAAATGGCTCTCTAACACCAAAGAAAATAGTAGAAACTTGGAATAAAATAATGGATGAAAAACATCCAGTGATAATCATAAGCACCGGAGGTTTTTTGTCTTTACCGAGAAAAGATATAGAAACCATAGTAATAGAAAAAGAAAGCAATAAATCTTACAAAATACCCAGAAGACCTTTTCTAGATATAAGGCGAGTTGCGGATATATTATCAGATAATCTAGGTATAAAAATATTTTTTGCAGATAATTTTTTGAGAATAGAAACACTTTGGCGAGAAAGTGAATCGGAAATAATTCAGGCTTCCCCATACAAATTTAGATCCTTAAGTACAAGCGATGACAAACTTGTAGATATGAAAATCTATAAGAATACAAATTCAAATTTCAAAATATTATCTGATGAAGTTGAAGAAATGATACTTAGAACAAAAAATGAAAGTGAACAAATGATAGTTCTTGCAACAAGAAGAGGTGTAGCTCCAAGTACTGTATGCGGTGATTGTCAAAATATAGTAGTTTGCAACAATTGCAGTTCACCTGTAGTACTTCATAAAACAAATGATAAAAGTTTCTTTATGTGTCATAGATGCGGAGAAAGACGATCTACAGAAGAATACTGCAAAATATGTGGCAGTTGGAAATTGGGGGTTGTAGGAATAGGAATAGATTTGGTTATAGAAAAAATAAAAGACAAATTTCCAGATATAAATATATTTAAAATAGATTCAGATAGTACAAAATCATCAATCAACAAAGACAAAGCAGCAAAAAACATTATACAAAAATTCAAATCCAAGCCCGGAAGTATTCTAATAGGCACAGAAATGATGCTTCAATATCTTCACGATAAAGTAGAAAATTCTGCAATAATTTCACTTGATTCACTTTTTGCTTTGCCAGATTTTCGTATACAAGAAAAAATACTATATACACTTATAAGAATGAGATCCATGACTACTAGAAATTTTATAGTGCAAACAAGAAAACCAAATGAAAAAGTTTTTGAATATGGATTAAAAGGAAATATGAGTGATTTTTATAGAGAAGAAATAGAACAAAGAAAGAAATTTAATTATCCTCCATTTTCAACTTTGATAAAAATAACATTGGAAGGCAAGAAAGATAGTATAGTAAAAGAAATGGAGAATGTTCAAAATATTCTAGACCCATATGAAGTAGAGGTTTTCCCTGCTTTTACAAATACAATAAGAGGAAATTTTGTATTGCATGGATTACTTAGAATACAAAATGATAAATGGCCAAATGATGAATTGTTATCAAAAATAAATCAGTTATCACCAGCCATTACAATAAAAGTAGACCCGGAGACACTTTTGTAGTAAATTCTATATATGAAAAGAAGCGAAAATACATCAACAAAATCAACTATAGACAAGAAAACTGGCGAGCAAATTATCATTGTTCAAAATGGTAATCCTATATTGAGAGATATAGCACAAGACGTACCAGTCAAAGATATTAAATCTGAAAAAATACAAAAAATAATATCAAATATGAAAATAGCATTGTCTGGTCAAAAAGACGGAATAGCTATAGCCGCACCTCAAATAAATGTACCTTTGAGAATTTTTATTGTATCTGATGAAGTTTTGAAAGATGTAGATAAAGAATACAAAAGTATAGGAAAAGATTTGGTTTTTATAAATCCAAAAATAACAAAATTATCAAAAGACAAAGATGAAGTAGAAGAAGGCTGTCTTTCTGTAAGATGGAAATATGGTAAAGTAAAAAGATCAATAAAAGCATCTGTAAAAGCTTACAATGAGCTTGGTGAAATAGTAGAAAGAGGAGCTAGTGGATTATTGGCACAGGTTTTTCAACATGAAAATGATCATCTTGATGGAATACTTTTTATAGATAAAGCAAAAGATATTCAAGATATTCCACCAGAAGAATAAATTTGATGCAAAACACAAATAATACAATTGAAAATAGAAAAATTAAAATAGGTTTTTTTGGTACTCCACAATATGCAGTTACTACTCTCGAAAAACTAAAAGAATCTGGATTTGAAATTTCTTTTGTTCTGACAATGCCTGACAAACCAGTCGGAAGAAAAATGATAATAACTCCCCCACCAGCAAAAATCTGGGCTCAAGAAAATAATATAAAAATCTATCAGCCAGAAAAACTTAGAGACGATACTTTGATAAAAGATTTGAGTAATCACAATTGTGATGTTTTTGTAGTTATTGCTTATGGGAAAATCATACCTGATCAAATACTAAATATACCCAAAGCAAAATCCTTGAATATTCATGCTTCTTTATTGCCCAAGCTAAGAGGTTCTTGTCCTATAGAAACAGCGATTTT
>CAYTNX010000013.1:0-9696 GCA_964439365.1 uncultured Candidatus Saccharibacteria bacterium
ACTGTTTCTTGATCTACTTCTGCATCTATGTCTATATCCCCTCTTATCTTGGCACTTGTTTGAATCATGATTTGAACTTTTTTCTGAACAAGTTTGGATTCATCATATTTTGGCCATGGAGCAATGTGAATTGATAATTTATTCTTCAGTATTGACCACAATTCTTCTGTTATATGCGGAGCAAATGGTGACAATAATTTTATCAGAATTTCATAATGAGATTTTGATATTTTTCTATTTCTTCATTTTCTTTGTATACAGAAGATTCAGAATCCTTGTTTTTCCCTTTCTGGGGATAAACAATTTTTTCCTTAAGCTTCCAAACTCTTTCCAAAAATCTTCTTGAACCAGCAATAGAATCCGTATCCCAAGCTATAGCTTGATCAAATGGACCCATAAACATTTCATGAATTCTTAAGGTATCAGCACCAACAATCTTTATTATATTGTCTGGATTAATGAAATTACCCTTTGATTTTGACATTTTTTCTCCGCCCTCAGCCAAAATAAGACCGTGAGAAGTTCTTCTTTTATAAGGTTCGCTAGTAGGTAACAGCTTTTGATCAAAAAGGAATTTATGCCAAAAACGAGAATATAGTAAATGAAGGGTTGTGTGTTCCATTCCTCCATTGTACCAATCCACTTGATTCCAATAATTTATTTTTTTATTTTCAGCAAAGGCCTTATTGTTTTTGGGATCCATATATCTCAAATAATACCAGCTTGAACCAGCCCAATTTGGCATTGTATCTGTTTCTCTTTTTGCTTTACCCTTACAATTTGGACATTTTGTATTGACCCATTTCTCTATAGAAGCTAGTGGAGATTCCCCATTTTCTGTAGGTTTATAATTTTTTACTTTAGGTAAAACCAATGGCAAATCTTTCTCTTTCAATGGAACAATTCCACATTTTTCACAATGAATCATAGGTATAGGTTCACCCCAATATCTTTGTCTAGAAAATATCCAGTCTCTCAATTTGTATTTTTTAACCCATTTACCTTTTACAAAATCTGTAATTTCTTTTTTTACTAATTCAGAATTTTTATTATTGAACTTATCTGAATTTATCAAAATACCATCACCAGTATAAGCTGGATTTTTTGAATTCATCTTTGTATACCATTCACCTATTTCGGCATGAGTCATATTTTCATAATTCAATTTTGATTTGTCTAACCAAATAATATCATGATTATTTTTCTCTTCTTCACTTATTTCTTCTTGTGTATAATCTATCAAATCAAAAAGTACTGCTTGGGTATAAGAAACTCTATTTTGATCTTTATGCGCAGCAAAATACTCAGCTCTTACTGTACCATCAAGTACTTTTACCAATTTTAAATTGGTAAAACCTGTTTCTTCTTTTATTTCTCTTAAAGCAGCATCGACAACTTCTTCACCTTCTTCTATACCTCCCATTGGAAAAGTCACCCAATCAAATTTCTTCCATTTTAAGGCCAAATACTTGCCTGTCTTTACATCTCTAACAATAGGATGAACACTTCTTCTTTCTACAACTTTCTTACCTTGTTGAGGTGGATTTCTTTTGTCTATAATATTTGGTAAAACAACTTCTTTTATAGAAAGTTTGTATTTTTTTGCAAAATCCCAATCTCTTTCATCATGAGCGGGTACGGCCATCACAGCTCCTGTACCATAATCAGCCAGAACATAATCTGCTATCCAAACATCTATTTCTTCATTATTTGCAGGATTTATAGCTTTTATTCCCTTCAATTCCACTCCAGTCTTTTCGGTTTTTGAATCACTTCTCTCAATATCAGTTTTTGATTTTATACTTCTAATATATTTTTCTGCATCTATTTTATTTTCAGATATACTCAAAAGATCTTTTATATATTCATGTTCTGGAGACAAAACTATATAAGTAACACCAAAAATAGTATCTGGTCTAGTAGTAAAAACCTTTATAGTCTTATCGCTATTTTTTATTTTAAAATCTATTTCAGCTCCTTCACTTTTACCTATCCAATTTCTTTGTTGAATCTTTATTTTTTCTAGAAAATCTGTTTCATCCAAGTCTTTATCTAGTCGATCAGCGTATTTTGTAATAGCAAGCATCCATTGCTCTTTGTCTTTTTTCTCAACTCTTGTGCCACAACGCTCGCAACAACCATCTATAACCTCTTCATTTGCAAGGCCTATAAGATCTTTTGGACACCAATTTATGGTCATCTTTTTCTTATAAGCCAGACCTTGTTTGAAAAATTGTAAAAATATCCATTGAGTCCATTTATAATATTTTGGATCTGTAGTGTTTATTTCTCTTGACCAATCAAAAGAAAATCCTAAGCTTTTCAATTGTCTTCTAAAAGTATCTGTATTTTTCTTTGTAACAATAGCTGGATGTATTCCTGTCTTGATGGCATAATTTTCTGTAGGCAAACCAAAGGCATCCCATCCTATAGGATATAAAACATTGAATCCTTCGCTTCTACGCTTTCTGGATACAATATCCATAGCGGTATTGCTTCTTATATGACCAACATGCAAACCATCTCCTGAGGGATAAGGAAACTCTATCAGTGCATAAAATTTCTTATCTTTGTTTTTATAATCTTCCTTTACTAAATTTGGTTTTTTACTTTCCCAAATTTTCTGCCATTTCTTCTCTATTTTGATATGATCATATTGATTCATAGGTGAATAACATCATACAACATTTTCTTAATAATTGAAATAATGATTGACTAATACAGTATGTCATTATATAAATTGATGGTTTTTTGTTTTTGTAAAAAGATTTATTGATTAAAATAAAAAAATATGCCTTAATCATTGAGGAATCACTTTAAAAACGTCATCAAATCCAATGAAAGCGTTCTTGAATATCGGCATTCTTATCATCGCATGCATACTTCTTGCTTTGATAAATGGAAAAATCGGCGGTTTTGAATTGTTCAAAGACGGCATAAATATGGGTTTGAAATTCTTATTAAAAATCACACCCATGATTGTCGTCTTCACCATTCTTGCAGGTCAAATCGAAGCTTTCTACTCCAAGCGCCCGGACATTATCAAAAGTGTAATCGAAGGTAATGGGGGTATTGTCAAAGCGGCCTTCATAGGAGCTTTGATTCCTGGAGGAAGTTCTGTCGGGCCAATACTCAAAACCGAATGGGCAAATGGAGGAAATAAAATGGCAATAGTAGCATTTATTCTTGCCATGAATCTGATCAATTGGAATATCCTCCTGTTTCGTTTGCCATTCTTTGGAGAAAAAATAACAGCATGGATTTATGGAATAGGTATTTTGATTGTTAGCTTGGTGGTTACAATCATGATGATTACAAAATACCTAAGGTCATAAGTGCAAACAAAAAACCGATTTTACAGATCGGTTTTTCTTTTTAAACTATACAAAACCACAATTTCCTGAACCTTGACTAATAAAATGTTTAGTTTTATTCTATCATTAGGAGAGGAGGATGGTGATGAATAAGCTATCTGAGAAGGAGAAACTGGAAGATTGCACCAAATTTACCTGCACCTGTCCCGAACCTTCAGAGCTTCGTTATGAAGGATGGGTTTTTGGTAAAGGACCAGGCGGTAAGGAGCATCGCTACACTTGCTTGCGCTGTGGTGGTGAAATCCACACTTTTTTGTGTCTTGATTGTAAGCAAGTTGCAGGACTTTCAGGATTTTAAACACATTTTCTTTTATTTTTCACTCCGTGACTCCACCCTAAAAAGGGGAGTCATTATTTTTATACTTGACAAGTCTCAATTAAAATAGTAATCTTCTTCACTGGAGAATAAAAAATAATGAAATACAAAATCAAAGTCTTCTACTTCTTCTCTCCTCAAAATGAAGATGAGTGCGAGGCAAGGGTGAATGAATGGTTGCAGAGAGTGAATATCAAGATCCACCACATTACGCAAGGTACGATCTCTGATGATGATGTTGCCATGACAATCACTTACACGGAATGCACGGAATAAAAGACAGTTCATTTTATTCCCTAAAGTACCACCAATACAATTCGTGGTATTTTCTATATTTTAACCTCCATCACATCTTCATTTTTATAAAAAGAAAATCACCCTATGTTTTTTCAAACAATAGGGTGATTTGAGGTTTTTGGTTAACCATAAACCCATAGACAACTATGATTGAGATTCGGGACCCAAACGCTTGCGATCTTTCTGATACATAGCAGCGTAGACTCCCCCTTGAGCTATAAGCTCGAGATGAGTTCCTTGCTCAATAACTTCACCCTTACCCATGACAATCACCTTGTCGCATCGTTCAGCACGAGAAACATGATGAGTAATCATAACAACAGTGATGCCTTTGAGAGCGAACACTTTGTCGATAACCTTTTGCGCTGACTCGGGATCGAGCTTTGCATCAGGTTCGTCAAGGATGAGAATTGGTGTCCCACGATAATGTACGCGGGCTAGCGCCAAGCGCTGTTTTTCACCACCAGAGAAGTCGCGACCACCAAACTCAACTCCAATCTGTGATTCATATCCTTTCGGATCGGAATCCACGACTTCGTCGAAGTTCGCAAACCGAGCAGAAGCAGCCACAACCTCAAGGTCAATCGGCTGACCGAGGCGAGAAGATGCAATCTCCTCACCAACACGGCGCTCAAGTACCGTATACTCTTGGGTCAGCGCGGAAGCAACATTGCTCCACACATGAGGTTCGATATTTCGCAGGTTAATGTCCCCTGCAAACACCGCACCAGAGGTCGGATCATAATGCCTCATCAGTAGTGCTTGAAGCGTCGACTTACCGTTTCCGCTTTTGCCAACAATCGCTACCTTAGTTCCAGGCTCGATAGTAAAGCTCACATTCTTGAGCACCAAAGTGTCGGTGTCTGGGTATGCGAAGCAGACTTTGTCGAACCTGACAAGCGGAGTTATATCGAACTTAGGGATCACTGGGTACTCAGTCTTGATGACTGGCTTCAAACCAAGAAAATCTTTCTCGATGAGAATGACACCCTTGGCACTGTTCCACTGCTCAGCAATGAGCGACACGATTGCTTCCAGGTTCCCCTGAAAAGTTCTCGCGGCCGCCATAACGATAGTGAGTGTTCCAATTTCTCCTGCGTAAGCCACTGTAGACCAAACCGCATGGATGATGACCCCACACAAACCCGCAACCGTCAGAAGATGAGTGAACATCTCCTTTCGAATACTGAGTTTGCGAATGTGATTGTAAGCATCGAGCACACCACCAACATTGATGTCGATATCTCGACGAAGAGGCGGCATCTGATTGAACATAAGAGCCTGCACAAAAGCATTAGCGTTGTGGTATGGCTTCTCCAATACGCTACGCTTCTTATGATGAGGCACAAGCTCCTGAAAAAGATTCCACCACATTGCTACAAGTCGAAATTCAACAACCATCATTGGCAATGCGGTGAGTACCAAAATCAAGGCGTAGACCGGCTTATGCCATAGTAGCGAAGTTCCAAATAAAGCAAACGAAACCAAGGTCGTGAAGAGGTTGAACATCTCATCAGAGAACCAAATTCTCGTTTGCCATGAAGTTGGAAGCTCTTGAATACGCTTTTGCAAATCATCGTATTCTTTACTTCTAAAGCGAGCCACATCTAGAGTTGCCCGATGATTGTTGAGTTCGCGTTGATTGGCGAATCGCAATGTCTGATTCCATTTACTTCGATAGAACCAGTTTAATCTTCCGAGAAGCACTCCGAAGAGTAGTACTCCGATCAAAAACATAACAGGACCCAGAAGGCCACTGTTGCTGATCTCGGCAAGCGTATGATTTCCCCCCTTAAACTTTCCCACCGAACTCTGAACCGCATTGATGATGAGGCCCGTAGCTTGAATGGTCAGATAAAGAAGAGTTGTTGTGGCTGCCGAGATAACAAGTCGACCGATAGTCTCCGCCTTGCTATATCTCCAGCAAAACGAAAACGAGTACCGCGCCGCAAGAAGCAGCGTTGTAATCGTTTCTTTCAATTTATTCATTTGCCTCCTTTTTTCTTGTGAGTTTTAAGACTTTTTGTGTCTTGATTGAAATTGACAAAGGGCTGAATAGAAACAGAAAACTGGCTATAATACTACTACAAATTATAGTATAAAAATATATTTATGTCAATAAAATCGTATTCAAATTATTCGTGGTATTTTTTATATCTTAAACTCCATCACATCTCCATCTTTTACAATATACTCCTTCCCTTCAGTTCTAATCCAACCTTTTTCTCTAGCATTACCAAAAGACCCAGCTTCCAATAATTTGTCATATTCTATAACTTCAGCTCTTATAAATTTATCTTTGAAATCAGTATGAATAGCTGTACCCGCTTCTGGGGCTGTATATCCTTTTAAAATAGTCCAGGCTCTAGTTTCTTTTTCTCCAGTAGTAAAATAAGTAATCAAATTTAAAAGCTCATAACCCTTTTTAATAAGATTATCTATACCATCATCTTTTGAACCAAGACCTTCCCTTAATTCTTTTTTATCTTTATCATCTATATCCTTCAATTCATGTTCAATACCAGCATCTACAATAACCCATTTTGCATTATTTTGTTCAAAAAATTTTATGAGATTTTTGTATCTTTCATCATTTATTTCATCGAGATTTTTTCCGCCAGCTTTTTTATTTAAAACATACATAAAAGGTTTTGAGGTAAGTAAATGTAAAGATTTCAAAAATACAGCTTCAAATTCATCAGGTATTACAGATGAAGCCAGTTTACCTGCATCAAGAGCCTTTTTTATCTTTTCCAATAATCCACTTTCGATGATTGCCTCCTTTTTTCCGGCCTTAACTTCTTTTTGAATATTAGATAATCTTTTTGTAATAGTTTGTAAATCTGCAAGAATAAGTTCTAAATTTATAACTTCAATATCTTTTAATGGATTGATTTTTCCATCAACATGGATAATATTGTCATCTTCAAAAATACGCACAACTTCAGCAATAGCATCAGTTTCTCTTATATTTGTTAAAAATTGATTACCCAAACCTTCACCATTTGAAGCACCTTTTACCAAGCCCGCAATATCAACAAACTCCACTATAGCAGGCACTGTTTTTTGAGTTTTAGAAAATTCTGATAATTTCCACAATCTCTCATCAGGCACGGGAACAACACCTACAGATGGATCTATAGTTGCGAAAGGATAATTTGCCACCAAAACGCTTTTTTTGGTTAAAGCGTTAAATAACGTTGATTTTCCAACGTTTGGCAATCCGACAATTCCAATACTTAAAGACATGAGGGTTATTGTATGTTATTTATATATTTAATCAAGAGAAAATATTTTATATAAAAATTATTTACCCATTACCTTTCTTAGTTCATCTTGATGATTTTGCATAACGGCCATCATTGCTTGTTGTTGAGACATACCACCTTTCATTTTTTCTTCGGCTTCATGAGCTACTTTCATAAAAAAATCTGGATTCTTTTCTATAGCAGAAAGAATTTGCTCTTGCTGATCTTCTGGAATACCCTTCATCTGTCTTTTTAACATTGTTTTTAATAAGAAATTTTTGAACATATTTTTTATTATAAATTTTTAGTAAAAATGATTATATCACATCTTGTGATCCTTTTTTGTATATGGTCAAAGGCACAGAATTCCATAGAGAAACTATATTTGTTATGTATTTCCAGGCAAACATAACCTCATCTGTACTTGTAAATAAAGTTTGATCACCTGTTATGGCATCATAAAGAACTTTTTCATAAGCATCAGGAATAATAGAAAGTGATTGAAAATCGGCATATCTAAACTTTAGAGTTTTTGGTTCAACCTTTAATTCAAAACCTGGTGTCTTTACCCAAAAACGGATTTTGATACCTTCGTCTGGCTGAATTCTAAAGGTTAAAATATTCTGTTTTTCTTCATCATTTTCATTTTTAAAATAAATATCTATTTCTGTTTTTGTTTCATACAATGCCTTTCCACTTTCCAAATAAAAAGGAATATTTTTCCAACGAGGAGTGTCTATATGGGCTTTGAGTCTAAAATATGTTTCTGTTTGAGTGTGTTCATTTACTCCTGTCTCATTTTTGTAACCTTCGTATTGGCCTTTTACAATAAAATCATTTATGTTTTTTGAATTTATTGGTCTCAAATGCTTTAGAATATTTGCTCTTTCTTTTCTAATATTTTCAGCATCAAATTTCTCTGGACTTTCCATAGAAATAAGAGCCAACATTTGTAACATATGATTTTGACCAACATCTTTTAGGGCACCAATAGAATCATAAGTATTTCCTCTATTTTCAATACCAATTTTTTCCAATAATTTTATATGAATTTTGTCTATGTGATTGTGATTCCATAATGGTTCAAATAGAGAATTTGCAAAACGAAAAGCTATAATATTTTGCAAAGCTTCTTTTGCCAAATAATGATCTATTCTAAAAATTTGATTTTCATCAAATAATTCACCGAGTTTTTTGTCTAGATTTTTTGCTGTTTCAACATCATTTCCAAAAGGTTTTTCAACCAAAACTCTAGTCCAGCCACTATCTCCAATACAAGGCAAAGCCAAACCAGAAGCAGAAAGATGATCAAAAATAGATTCGTATAAAGAAGGAGGTATAGAAAGATGAAATAATTTGTTTGAACATTGTCCGAAACCATCATCAATTGTTTTTAATCTGTTTGAAAGAAAAGAATAAGACTGTTGATTGTCAAAATTACCCTGCTCATAATACATATGATCTATAAAATGTTTTACATCTTCTTCTTTATACTGACCCATTTTAATTTTCATATGATCACGTATAAACTGCCTAAAATCTTCACGAGAAAATGGCCTTCGAGAAAAGCCGACAATTGCAAACTTTTGTGGCAATTTCTTATTTACATAAAGACTAAGAAGCGAAGGAAGAAGTTTTCTACCAGCCAAATCCCCAGTTATTCCAAATATTATAAAGATTGTTGGAACCATTTTCTTTTATTAAATTTTTCAAATTATTTAAATAAAAACAAAAGTATTTTGAATTTATTTATTTTTTACCCTAAAGTCATTTATTATTTTACCATCAGATAATTCTATCACTCTATCAGTCAAAGATGCATAATCTTTTTCGTGAGTAACCATCATTATGGTTTGACCTTCTTTATGAAGATTGATGAAAGTTTCCAAAACCATTTCTGATGTTTCGCTATCTAGATTTGCTGTCGGTTCATCGGCAAATATGATTTTTGGTTCATGACCTATAGCTCTCGCAATAGCTACTCTTTGTTGCTGGCCGCCAGATAATTGAGATGGATAATTCTTTAATCTATCTTTCAAACCAATACGCTCCAATGCGTATTCTGCTTTTTCCTTGGCGTCTTTTGTTTCAACACCAAGCATAAGCAAGGGTAGCATAACATTTTCTAAAGCAGTAAGCGAAGGTAAAATAGCATAGTCTTGGAATACATATCCTAGTTCAGAAAGTCTCATAAAGGTCCTTTCTTCTTCATTCATTGTCAAAACGTTTTTATTGTCTATATGTATAGAACCAGAAGTAGGATAATCAAGTAAGCCCAATTGATACAATAAAGTGCTTTTTCCAGAACCGGATCGTCCTGTAATAGCCAAAAATTCACCTTCTTTCAATTCTAAAGAAACATTGTTTAGGGCAATCAATTCACTATTTCCACTTGTATATTTTTTTGTAAGATTGTGAGTTTTAATCATAATTTTATCTTCCCAAAATAGCATCTAGCGTA
>CAYTNX010000014.1:0-9368 GCA_964439365.1 uncultured Candidatus Saccharibacteria bacterium
CTTAGGAGCAAGCGGGGTAACCCATGGAGGTTCAAGTCCTCTCTCCGGCACAATAAAAATAAGCTAAAAAGGTCAAATAAGACTATTTGACACAAGCAGTAAAATGTGATAATTTGCATGGAGAAATGATTTGCTCCTACTGTTTATGAACAACTCGTAGACAGAGATAGGAGATAAAATTGAAAAGGAGGAAATTATGCCAACACCAACAAATCCCGCATCGCCTGGAAGCGGTGGAAGTGGTTCCACACCCGGTACTGGCGGTAGTCCTGCTCCGGCAACCGGAGGGGCGCCAGCACAGAGAACGTATCCGCCTGCCCCTCCACTGCCACCCTCTCAGAGGACTTTGTGGGGGCGAATGTCGAATCGCGTGAGCAATATGTCAGGTCATATGATCGCAATCTCCGTGATCATCTGCTTGATGTTTTTGCTTGCCGTGATCATGTTCACGAATGGATATCAACCGCCCAAGACCAGATACGCCTACGAATTCAACCCCAAGGTCACCAGCACGAACAATATCGTGGAGAGGAGTGATACGGAAGCTGCTACTGAAAAAGAGCAGGCTCCCGCGACACCGCCAAGTCCCTCTGAGGTGCTCGAGCGAGCGGCAGCATCAACGGCGACTTCGACTGCTCCGGTTATCAATCCCCCTCCCCAGCGTCAAAGCAAAGGAGTAACGGGACCTGTCAGTGTACTGAGCATGCCATCAGGCGGAAAAGGAGACATGCTCGTCACGAATGCCATCGGTGCAGGTGGAATCGCCGTCATATCAAGCGGTGGTAGCAATACCATCACTGTGATCGGCCGAGACTACAACACGGGAGGATTCAATGGAGGACAAAACGCAAACAGCTGGCCGGCAAATACAAAACCGACCAGACTGGAAAAAGTCCTTCCTGACAGCAGGCTGTCAATCGGTCAAACCAATGACATGATCGTGGAGATCAAATCGGGAGAAGATGTTCTGTTTGAACTTCCGAGAAATTGGAATGTTCAGACCTATCCCGAGCAGAATGCCGGAAGGTTTTCTGTGGCCATCGACAATCATGATGTTTCAAGCGAAGACAGCTCCTCTCTGGTGAACGCACAAACCGTGCGTTTCTGGAACAGGAGCAATCAAAGCTTCAGGCTTGGCATCAGATGTATCAAGCTCAAAGAAGATCCGTTCTGGGGCAGGTAAATAAAGCCCCCGAATTCATCAAAGACCCTAGTATCAAAACTACTAGGGTCTTTTTTCTTTTAAAAGATCGATAGAAAGCAATAAAAACATTAAAAAATATAGAGAAAATAATACTATTTAGGGAATATGCGTGTATTGACTTTATTGATTATTTGTGATAATATATTAGGAGATTTGAAGTGAACTTCGACAATTTCAAAAACACAAAAAAGGAGAAGAAAAATGAAGAATCCGTATAGTATGTTTCTGTTCATCGTCATGACTGTATCACTGACGATCGGTGGATTTCTGGCCTACAATCAGAATCTGTGGGGATTAATCCCCATGGCAATGGCCGTTCTGATGACAAGTGGCTTCAGAACTCTCAGTGCATCCCCAAGGGAGATCGGGCTTATCGTCTTCCTGGGAAAGAAAACGACATGGGTCGTCGAGGGCATTACCCTGCTCTTCAATCCATTCGGATGGAAAATCGTCGATGTGGTGATTCTGGGAATGAGAAAGGAAGACAAAAACTTCGACGTCAAAGAAATCACCTGTAATGACAAGGGTGTTGTTACTGGTTCGGTTTCCATTTCGTTTACACCAGACGAAAGAAGTGGCGAGGCACTCAAGCTGTATGATGATGCCGGGCAAGCTGCTGGCATTGTCCAACAAATCGACGATATCTTGGTCGCTGGTTGCCAATACGTGGCAAATCAGTACAATGCCAATCAAATGGCAGCCAACAGCGACGAAATCAACAAAAAACTTTTTGATTTCGTTAGAGGTAGAACCTCAGGAGACACAAACGACCTCGATGATTTTCGGGGGTTGGGTATCGTAGTAAACAAGCTGCAAATCAAGTTCCGAAAAACGAAAGAGGTCATCGGAGCGGATCAGAAAAGTCTCGAGACGGATATCATGAATGGGAGGATCGAAAAGCGTATTAAGTTCTACAGTGACAACAGTCAGACGCCTCCCTCCATCGAAGAGATCAGAAAGCAGCTGATCGAAGAAGACATGAATGCTGATGGTAGAGTCCAAGAAATCCGCGGGGGCAATCTGGTAAACTTCACCAGTCCCAGCAATCCCCCGAACAAGAAAGGATAATCCTTGAAAAAGAGACTTTTCTTTTCCCTTCTGATCTTCTTCTCCATTTGGGGTTTTTCATACCTGAAGAAAAACTATATCCCCCAAACTCTCACCGTTACCCAGACCAACTGGGTGATGGTGAAAAAGCCGACATCGATAAAGTCGGTAAGGCGGGATAGGGAATTTCTTCTGGTGGTGAATGGAGAATTCGAAAAGCCGATCACGTTTCCGAGCAAAGATGGTAAAACCATTGAGCTCGGCAATGGAATCAAGACGGTTCACATCTCACTAAAACCTGGCCAGGAAGCACAGAAGGCCAAGGTTGAGGTGCTTACTCTTCCCGATGAGGATTGAGTTGCAAAAAGGCCCGCGCAGCGTATGCTGCGCGGGCCCTTTCTTTTATTCTATTTAATAAAAATCAAAAAGGAAGCAAAGAAGTCTGACCAACACTACTTGCAACAAATCTTATTATTCCATAAACAGAAACCATAATCGCAAATCCAATAACCCCCCAAAGAATATGCTGTCTACCCTCTTCTCTGGCTTTTACATCATCACCATTCTTGAAGAAACCAATAAGCCCCCAAATAAACATGACCACAGCCACACCAAAAAGTAATTGTAAAAGAGGAGAAACTATATTTGAAACTATTTTTGGAATTATAGAATTTACTACAGCATCTGCACTAGATTCAGCTTTTGCTATTTTAAATAGAAAATCCATTTTTAATCATAAATACTATTGACTAGGTCGAACAGGAATATTTAATCGATTTATTTCACCCTGACTAGGAGCATTTGTATCTGTTGTAAAAGATCTTCTCAAGATATTTACAAGACCCCAAATAGAAAGAATGACAAAAAGACCAACAACACCCCAGATAATAGCATCTCTTCCCTTTTTTCTATCATCTTCACCACCAGCAATAAGATATCTAACAACACTCCATATAATATAAATAACAGAAATAGATATAAGAATAGTTACAAAAGTATTACCCAAATTTGTAAACTTTGTTGTAGCAGAATTTATATCAGTTATTTGCTGAGCAAAAGCTAAAGACGGTGCAAGTGATATTGTTAATCCAATTAATTTTTTCATAATAAATTATTAAATAATAAACTTCTAATATAGTACATATTCTATCAGCTAAAACATACACATACAAGCCTTACTGTGGAAAGGATTAAGGATTTTTTGTATTTGTATTACCCGAATTGTTTTGAGTATTTGTAGTAGGAGAACCATTGAAAATACTTGTATTTGAACCAGAACCAGTAGATCTAAAAGTACCAAAAATACCTGTAGAAGGCATGTTATTGTCTAGATTTAAGGTCTTTGTCACTATATTTACCAATCCCCAAAATGAAAGAATAATGAAAAATCCTATAACACTCCACATTACATAAAGTCCAGCTTCTTTTTTTGCCCCAACATCATCTCCTCCTGCTATAAAATACTTATAGACATTCCATACAAACATCATAACCGCCAAAGATAGTATTACATAAATACTTGCATTCAAATATTTTATAAGTAAATTTACCAAATAATTTAGATTTTTCTCTTGAGCAAAAGAAACGAGAGGATAAATGATCAAAGAAACTACAGACATTTTTATTATATTATTTTTCATATTTTATTTTGTTACTTCAAATACCCCCTTATTAACGACACCTGAATCCACTAATGTATTTTTTACTATTTCCACTATAACTTTTGCGCTTATAAGCACAGCAAAACCTATTATTACGGAGAAAAACCATCTTTTTGCATCTATTAATTTATTCTGATTACCTTGAGCTGCTATAAACTGGAATCCTACAAAGATAAGAGCTAGGACGGCAAAGGCTGTACCTAGATATATGGCAATATCTACTGCTAGAAATATTACATCTTTAACACTGTCTACTTTTAATGGATTCTGTAATGGAGTTAATTTTTGACCTGAATTTGAATTTGCAGGAGGATTTGCGGGTGTATTTGCTGTTGCAGATCCTCCTGGATTTGCAGTGACATCTGGAGGAGTACTGGCATAGACATTATTTGCCAATAGTATTGATAATAATATAAAAGATGTAAAAATTATTTTTTTCATTTTATTATTGTTTTTCTATAAGTGTATTTACTCCAGTAAAACTGGTATTAACAAGCCATTTTAATAAAGTACTTACTATAAACCAAGCTGTAAGCATTATTATAAATCCTATAACAGCATTTTGCATTATTCTTTTTGATCTTTTTAGATTCTCTTCTTTGCCTGTCATATAAAGGAAACCTGAATAAGCCAATAAACCCACTATAACTGGTATAGAAATAGTAAATGCCCAATTTATAAGGTAATTTGCCATTTTCATAAAACTGACGAAATCACATTTTACATTTCTTCCCGATTCACCCTTTGTCAAAACTCCATCACATTGAACCCAACCGCTATAATCAAGAGGGGCTTGAGCTTTGACAATTTTTGGTGATACAGAAAGATATAATGAAGAAAATAGTATTGAAAAAATGAATATAGTTAATAGATTTTTTTTCATATGTTTTTTAATGTTATATCAAATTCACTATTTCCATCCTGCAATGCCTGACTTACACTTTTTCTTCCGCTAGTAACTGATTCTACTATATTCTGAAATATTCTATTTGATTCTATTTTATTTGTATCAAGCCATCCTTTTGAAATCAAAGCTGAATCATAGAATATGGATAAATAAGGATCTGTTGAACCTTGAGAAATCATATCTCTTCTAACAGGAGGAAGATATGAAAGAGTTACAATTTCTTTCATTGCATCTGTTGTTAAAAGAAAATTTAATACTGAATAAGTAGAATTTGCATTCTTTGTACTTCTTACTATAGACAATCCATACATCATTCCGTATGTTGCTCTATTTTTTGCCCCTTTTGCTTGTGGTAATGGAGCAATATCAAAATCTATATTTGGATTTTTTTGTCTCAAATCATTTATTTCTGATGCAAAACCAAAATAAGTAGCTAAATTTCCAGAGAGGAAGGCGCTTCTAGAATTTGGAAGTGATCTATTCCAAGAATAATTTGCACTTGATGGATCTGAGAATTGTGTAAAGAAATTCAAAGCTGGAATAGCAGTATCAAGACCTATATATGAACTATTTCCTATAGCACTTGAAAGTACGGGAGTAGATGAATCACCTTGATTTTCTTTTATGGTTACAGGATTACCAGATTGCAAAAATAGAGCTCCTAGTATTTCTCTTGCATGTAATATATTTTTAAATTCACCCATGGCTATGGCACTTTTTCTAATATTTGAATTTGTATCTTTTTGAGTGAGCTTTGTATTTAGACTTGTAAATTCATCCCAGTATTTTGGATAAGTAGCTAGTCCAGCATTTGTAAAAGTATCTCTATTCCAATACATAACAAGCGGATCAACCAAAAAAGGTAAGGCCAAAGAACCATTTTGAGTAAGATACAATTCTGCCTGTTTTATAAAGGTGTTTTGAAAATCTCTTTGAGAAAGAACTGTATAAGGTATAGGAATAACCTTATCCTCATGTTTATGTAATAAATCCTGAGCAATAAGAATGGCATCCGGACCCTGTCCTCTAGCCAAAGCTTCTATAAAAGTCTTATCAAAATCTGCTTCTTCAATCTGTGTATATGTTATTTTTATTTGTTGTGGCAGTTTTACATTTACCTTTGAAACATATTCATCAAATAATTGAGATGGGAATGTACCCCAAATGGTTATTGCTGGCAATTCTGTTTGATTATTTGAACCTTTATAATTAGCAAATAGTACAACGCCCAATATTATAAATACTACAAATGTTGAAATTAAGATAATCTGAAATTTACTCATATTTTTTATAATTTTTTAAAAATAATACCATAATGATGGTCGCCCGCATCAAATTCTTTCTCCAAAGCCAAACCAACTTTTTGAAAAATACCTTCAGCTAGCATTCTGGGTACAACTGTCTTGGGAGTAAGTGGGCTTCCGGTTTCCCAATCGACAACAAGAAGTTTGCCCCCTGATTTTAGTATTCTTTTTACCTCCAAGGCTAGATTTTCTCTATTTTCTGGAGCTATTTGAAATAATGTATTAGAAATTATTATTCTATCAGCTATTGATTCGCGAAGTTTTGTGCCACCAATTTTCTCTATATTTCCCCAAATAACTTCAATATTGTGTAGACCGATAAGACCAGCTGATGTTTTGATTTTATTTAATAAGTCTTGTTGAACATCTACTGCATAAACCATGCCTCTAGGACCAGCTTTTTTTGCTGCTTCTATAGTATAAAAGCCAGATCCTGCACCCAAATCCACAACTTTCATAGAATCAGCAATAGATAATTGTGCAATATTTTTTTGTGGATCAGAAAACATATTTATATTATACCCCTTGTTTGATTAAGGAGCTAGAATACTTTATTAACAATTTAATAAAAATTATAGACAAATAAGACTAGCCAAAGAATCACCATCTCTAAGCTTCATAACTCTTACACCTTGAGTAGAACGACCAAGCATTGGTATTTCCTTCAAATCCACACGTATAACCTGACTTTTCTTTGACATTGCTACTATTTCTTCCACATCATCTGTTACAACTCTTGCACCCATCAATGCTCCTGTCTTATCAGTTACATTCATTGTAAGTATTCCAGAACCACCTCTATTTTGTACCTTATATTCATCAGGAGAAGTTTTCTTTCCATAACCATGTTCACCCATTACAAACAATGCTGGATTTTTTGCATCCTTTGAAACGATATCGGCACTAATCACAGCATCTTCCTTTGCCAATTTTATAACCCTTACACCTGTAGCATTTCTACCCATTTCTCTTACATCACTTTCCTTGAAACGTATTGATTGACCATCTCTTGTAGCTATTACTATATTGTCATTTTTCGATACAAAAGAAGCTGACATGAGTTCATCTCCTTGCTCTAGAGTAATCGCTATAAGACCAGAGCGGCTTTCATCATGCAAATGTTTTGCTGAAGTTTTCTTTCCTGTTCCGTTTTTTGTTACCATCATCAAAGAAAGACCATCAGCCTCCTTTTTGTTTTTTGGCATAGGCAAAATAGAAGTTATTTTTTCTCCTTCTGAAAGTGCCAGAAAATTCATTATTGATTTTCCTCTTGTTGCTCTCTTTCCTTCAGGTATATCATACATTTTTATTTGATATGCCTTACCTTTATCAGTAAAGAATAAAATGTCATTGTGAGAACTTGCATATACAAGATGAGTTATGAAATCCTCTTCTTTTGTATCAAGATCAACAACGCCAACTCCACCTCTACGCTGTTTTCTATATTCATCGGGATTGGTTCTCTTTATATATCCACCCTTAGTAAGAACCAATACACTTTCTTCATCAGCTATCAAATCTTCAGGATTAAAGTCTTTTAATGCGTGTTTTATAAGCTTGGTTCTTCTTTCATCACCATATTTTAGTTTTTCTATAAGCTCTTGAACTTCTTTCAATTCATCCAAAACTTTCTTTCTTTCAAGTCCAGCAAGTCTTTGCAAACGCATTTCAAGTATTGCTGTAGCTTGTCTTTCAGAGAATTTAAATCTCTTCATAAGATTTGCATGAGCTTCTACAGCATCTTTTGATTCTCTTATAAGAGTAATAATTTCATCTATATGATCTAGAGCTTTTTTCAAACCCAATAAAATATGTTCTCTTTCTTCTGCTTTATTTAAATCAAATTTTGTTCTACGTCTTACAACCTCAATACGATGAGTAATAAATTCTTCCAAGAAAGTTTTGAGGGCAATAGTCTGTGGCACCCCATGAACAAGAGCAACCATGTTTACATGGAATGTATCTTCTAGCTGAGTATGTTTGTAAAGGAAATTTAAAACTTTTTCAGGATATGCACCGTTTTTCAAATCTATAACTATTCTCAATTCTTTATCAGATTCATCTCTCAAACCTTTTATTCCATCAATGGCCTTATCTCTAACCAAATCTGCTATTTTCATTATCAATTCAGCCTTATTTACTCTATAAGGTATAGAAGAAATTATTATTTGGAATTGGCCTTTTTTGTCTTCTACTATTTCAGCCTCACCACGAACCAAAATACCGCCACGACCTGTAGAATAAGCATGATGAATATCTTTTTCACCATACATTACAGCTCCTGTAGGAAAATCCGGACCCTTAATGAATTGGAGTAAATCATTTGTGGTTGCGTCTTTATTATCTACAAGATGAACTGTAGCATCTATAACTTCTCCTAGATTGTGAGGAGCGATATTTGTGGCCATACCCACAGCAATACCCAAAGTACCATTCAAAAGAAGATTTGGTACAGCAGTAGGAAGTACTGTTGGTTCATTTCTAGTACCTTCATAGTTTGGACGAAAATCTACTGTTTCTTTTTCTATATCTCTCAACATTTCTTGAGAAATCTTTGACATCTTTGCTTCTGTATATCTGTCGGCAGCGGCATTGTCACCATCTATAGAACCAAAGTTTCCTTGTCCAATAACCAAAGGATATCTCATACGAAAATCCTGAGCCATGTTTACCATAGATTCGTATACGGCAACTGTTCCATGTGGATGATAGTTTCCTGTAACGTCTCCGACTATCTTTGCTGATTTTCTTGTTTTTGCACCAGCAGTCAAACCCAATTCATGCATAGTATAAAGTATTCTTCTGTGTACAGGTTTCAAACCATCTCTCACATCTGGCAATGCTCTAGCTGTGATAACAGACATGGCATAGTCTAGATATGACTCGCGCATTTCTGTACTTATATTTCTTGAAATTATTCCTAGTGAAGGATCTCGTGGTGCAGGATTTTCAACATTTTCTGTTTGTTTTTTGGCCATGATTATCTTGGTTTTTTAGTAAAATTTTTAAAAGCTTTTGTTTATTTTGTGCGATTATTATAACAAAAATGACATCAAAAGTCATCTATATTTATCATTGACAAATAATAAAATACAATGTCTTTAAAGGTTAAATAGACGAGCTTTTAATATCAAAATATATTATCTACCACCTCCTACAACCTCTACATTTAATGTATTTTCAGCAGAAAACTCTGCTTTATTTGAACCAAAAAACAGACTCTTTATATCATCCCATGCACCTAC
>CAYTNX010000015.1:0-8913 GCA_964439365.1 uncultured Candidatus Saccharibacteria bacterium
CATCTTGTATTTCAAACATTGTTAGATCTTCACCACCAGCTATAGAGAATAGAACACCCTTTGCGCCATTTATTGAAACATCGAGTAATGGGGAGTTTATGGCCAATTTTGCGGCTTCTATAGCTCTGTTTTCTCCTGAAGCAGAACCAATACCCATAAGAGCAGAACCAGCATTTTCCATAACAGTTCTGATATCAGCAAAGTCTATATTGATAAGTCCGGGGGTTGTAATAAGATCAGAAATTCCTTCTACTGCCTGTCTCAATATTTCATCACACATAGAAAAGGCATTTTTTACTGTGGTGTTTTTGTCTATAGTAGATAGAAGTCTGTCATTTGGTATTACTATTATAGCGTCTACTTCTTTTCTAAGTTCTTCTAATGCGGCATCGGCAATTTTTGATCTTTGCTGTCCTTCAAAGAAGAATGGTTTAGTAACAACACCAACTGTAAGCGCACCCAATTCTTTTGCAATTCTAGCTACTCCAGGACTTCCACCGCTTCCTGTACCACCACCAAGTCCGCAGGCAACAAAAACCATATCAGCACCTTTTAATACTTCTTGAATTTCCTCCTTTGTTTCTTCTACGGCTCTTTTACCCATTTCAGGATTCATTCCTGTACCTAGGCCTCTAGTTAAATTTTTACCAATATGTATTCTTTTCTTTGCTAATGAATGATGTAAATCTTGAGCGTCTGTATTTATTGCAATAAAATCAACACCTTTAACTTTTGAGTTAATCATGTGATTGATTGCGTTCTTACCAGAGCCTCCTGCTCCAATAACTTTTATTCTTGCGAATGCTTCAATATCAGGGGTAATGTTAGGCATGGTCAAATCTTATCAAATAGGGGAAATTAGTCAAAATAACCTAAGGAAGGAATTGTTTTAGCCAAATTATTAGCTTTTTCCATGCATTACTCAATACAACACTGCTATTGTCTATTGGTAAATCCTCATCGGCATGAGCACCAAGTATACACAAACCATAAGCCACAGCCCAAGTTGAGTCTTTATAGCTTTGTTTTTCTGATAAACCTAGACTTACCATACCTATTCTAGAAGGAAGTTTTAATGCTACCTTTGCCAAATCTTCTATATTTGATAATCCAGAACCCCCACCAGTTATTACTATTCCGGCTGGCAATAAACCATTTCTACCTATTTTTTTTAGATGAGCTTCTATCAATTCAAATATATCTGATAATCTTGCAAAAACTATTTCCTCTAGTTTTTTTCTAGGATATGAGCTACCGGTTATGGCGCCGATTTTTATTTGTTCAGCTTCTTCTAGGGGAACTTTAAGCCCAAGAGCTATGTCGTTTGTTATATCTGTAGAACCGATGGGGAATATTTCTAATGAAACTGGTATATTGTTTTCAAATACAGCTATAGAAACTGTTTCAGCTCCGATATTTGCTAGTACACATCCAGCTATTTTTTGGGATTTTGTAAGAGTTACTAGGCTAGCTGCTATAGGTGAGGCCATAACATCTTGAACACTTACTCCAGCTTCTTCTACGGCCTGTATAATGTCATTTAGATGATGTTCTAGGCATGTTATGTAAAGGGTTTTTATTTCCAATTTGCTACCCTTCATTCCTTCAGGTTTTCCTAAGGCTATTTTTCCATCTATTTTGTAATAAAGGGGTATTGAATGAATTATTTTTTTATTTAAAGATGCTGTTGCTGGAATATCTTTTTCGCATTGTTCTTGAACTTTTTTTATATCTAAAGATGTTATTTCATAATCTGCTCTGGAGATTATGACGGAACTTGTAGAAGTTATACTTCCTAGTCCTATTCCACCTACTGAAATAAAAGCTTTCTTTACTTTTACATCAGCTCTTTTTTCTGCTTCAGATAAAGCTTTTTTTATACTTTCTACTACATCTTGAACATTTACTATATATCCATGACGAAGTCCGCGAGACTCAGAAGTCCCTACTCCTATTATTTTTGGAAAACCTTTATCATTTTTTTCTTTTGAATCAGCAATAACAACCTTGATATGGTAAGTTCCAATATCTATACCAGTAATTAGTGTTCGTGACATTTAGCGTAAAATTTAGACAGAGAAACTCATATACCAAATTTTTTTCGGAAACGAGCTTCTATACTCTCCATTGTACTACCATGATCGAATCCTTTCAAATGCACCATGCCGTGTATAAGTAGAAAATTTCGAAAAAATTTTCATATTTTCTATCAAATTTTTTTGCTTCGAGTTTTGTCATCTCTATATTTATATAAATTTCTCCAAAAGATTCAGAAAGAGGGAAACTCAATATATCTGTAGGTTTGTCTATTTCTCTATATTCTTTATTTAGTCTTTTTATTTCGGATTTGCTTACGATTATTACTGATAATTCATATTTTTTACCCAAAATAGCATTTTTCATATCCTCAAAAGCCAGATTTGGTAATTTGGCTTTTGTTGTATTGGTTAATGAAAATGTTTTTTCTTGCATTGTTTTTATTATTTTAATCTTTTATATGAATTAATCAAAATTTATTTATATTTCTTTAAATAAAACAAAAAGAGTCTTTTAACTCCATTTTTGTTTTAATTTTCAATTTTTATTTATCTTAAGGATAAATTATTTTGAGAAACGAGATGTTTTTTCTTGCATCTTTCCCATTTTTATAAGATCCATTATTTCTTGCTTTCTTTTTATGGATTTTAATGTTTTCATTTTTACCTTGTATGAAGAAAGATCTCTTTGATTGTATCTAAGACTTCTTACTCTGGGTAGTATTCCAGAACCCTGTACTTTTTTTGTAAAACGACGAAGAGTATTCATTCCATTCTCTGTGCCGTTTCTTGTTATTTCTACATTTATCATAGGATTAATATATTACCATATAGACTATTATTTCTCAAGTTTCTTCATATATGAAGGCAAATCGCTTAAAGATACAGTTTCTTGTGAATGAGTATCTGTATTTCTTACTATAACAGACTTTTCTACGGCTTCTTTTTTACCCATTATTATGGAATATGAAATATTTTTCTTTTCTAGCATTGAAACTTGAGCTCCAAGTCTATCTTTTGATAGGGAAAGGCATAATGGTATTTTTACTTTTCTCAAATTGTCTATAACTCCTAGACTCAATAGTTTTGATTCAAATCCCAATTGAACAAAAGAAGCGAAAGGTTTTTTGATTTTCTTTATTTCTTTTCTCAATTCTGGTTTATTGCCTTTTATTAAAATAGATATTCCAACTCCATGTACTTCTTTTTTTAAACCTATTTTCTTTGATAAACCATCATATCTTACTCCTACCGCTAGGATTTTTTGATTTTTATTTTTCTTTTCATGATCCAAATCATTTATTGTAAAAATAGTCTCTGTGCAGTATTTTCTATTTCCTATAAGACTATTGTTTATTTTGTATGGTATTTCCAATGATTCTAGGTATTCCAATACTTCTTGAAAATGCGCTCTACTTGATTCAGAAAGGAAATCCATTGATTTTGGGGCAGTTTCATTTATCTTTTTACATTTATCATTTTGACAGCTCAAAAGCTCGAAAGGATCTTTTTTGAATAATTGTCTGCATTCAGCATGTAAATCATTTATATTTTTTCTATAATGATTTGTAAGATCTCTTGTAAATCTATTTATTGAATCCTTATCTCCAATGCTATTTATTTCAACACAGATATTTTTGAAACCTTCTTCTTCCAAAATGGCTCTAGAGGTTTGTATTAAAGTAGCCTCGGCTATGCTTTTGGAATGTCCTAATATTTCTAGATCACAGTATCTATTGTAATAATTTGAAGCTTTTTTCAATGAGCCTTTAAATGGTTCTTTGAAATAAAGCATAACAGGCTGACTTAGGGTTTGCATATTTTCTTCTATATAATTTCTCAAAAGGGCAATTTTCTCTTCTACATGCAATGGTAAGCTCTTTTCTTTGTCTATGTCTTCAAGATAATCTCCTTCCAAAAGACTTTTTGCATTTTCTATATCTATTTTTTTTATATCCGGACTTTTGTGAGGACTAAAGCCGTAGTAAACAGGAATTTCTCCTATTTTGTCTAGATTTTCATATGAAATATACTTCTGTTCTGTAATATTTTTCTTCTCTTTTTTCATGTTGTTTTTCTATCTTCCTGGAAATAATGAAATTTTTGAGAAAGGAAGAAGTCTCAAAATAGGTCTTCCTACTATGAGATTTGAATCCAAAGGTCCCCAAGTTCTAGAATCAGAGCTTTGTGGTCTATTGTCACCCATTACAAAATATTCTTTTGGTCCTAATGTCACTTCAAATGTATCTGAGGTTTTGTGTTCATTTGTTATGTATGGTTCATCTAGGCGGAATCCATTTGGATTATCATTGTTTTTTATTGTTATTACTCCGCCATCCATATATACACTTTCTCCTGGCAATCCTATTATTCTTTTTATGAAATATGTTGAAATATCTTTTGGATATTTGAAAACTATGACTTCATCTCTCTTTGGTTTTATAAAATCATAACTTACTTGATCTACTATGAGGTATTGGCCACTTGAGAATGTAGGATCCATTGATGGACCACTTACTATGAATGGTTGAGCTATGTATGCGCGTATTGGTATGACTATTGCTAGGGCAATTATTGTGAACTTAATAATCTCTTTTAATGAGTTTTCTTTATTTTGAGAATATTCTGGATTCATTGTTTCAATTGTATTATGAATGTTCATTTGACACAAGATTTGTGTCTATGGCACACTAGTGTTATGGCATACATAATTGTTGGATTGGGTAATCCAGGTCAAGAATATGAAAATACTAGACATAATACAGGTAGAATTATTCTAAATTCTCTAACTGATAATGATTTTGTCTTTGATAAAAAAATAAATGCATTGGTTTCTGAATTAAAAATAGGAAAAGAAAAAATAAAATTGATAGAACCAGAAACTTTTATGAATAATTCTGGAAAATCTGTAGCTCAGGTTATAAAAAGTCCAAAAGCTGCTGAAAAATTGATAGTTATTTATGATGACTTCAATTTACCTTTGGGAAAAATAAGAATTTCTTTTAATAGAAGCTCTGGAGGACATAATGGATTGGAATCGATAATAAAATCTATAAAAACAGAAGCTTTTATAAGAATAAGAATAGGAATGTCAGCAGAAAATGCAAAAGGCTTGGCCAAAATTCCACATGGAGAAGATAAAATAGAGAAATTTATTCTAGGTAAATTTAAAGACGATGAAATAAAGATTATAAAGAAAGTCTCAAAAACCGTATCAGAAGCTATAGTTATGATAATAAAAGAGGGCAGAGAAAAAGCTATGAGTATTTATAATGCTGGATAAAAATATTAATAAAATACATCAATTTTATTTTTTTAATTGATGTTGTGATATTATTGAAATATGAGAAGAATAGTTATAAAAGAAGGGCCATTGGTCTTCCTTAGAAATGTCTTGGTAATGGAAATTGTAGCTTCTTTATTTTTCTTCATTATCTCTTTTTTGGGTCATTACGAATTGGTTTATAAAAGTTTTGGTTTGGTTAAGTATTTGAGATTCGATATTTTTGAGATTGTTGTTTCGGCTCTATTTCAATTTATATATATTATTTTATTGTTTTTGGATTGGTATTTTTCATATTTTGAAATACAAGAAAATGAAATTGTAAGAAAATCCGGTTTATTTTTTAGAAGAAGAAAATCTGTTGTTTTATCTGATGTTACTTCAGTTGAAATGTATCAATCTCCTTTGAGTAGATTTATGAATCATGCAAGTATAATACTCGAACATAGCGGTGGTAGATTTACTTATATAAAAAACGTTTCAAATTTTGATGAATATATACATATTATTAAGCAAATGATTAGTAGTTCTTCGGGCAAAATTTTGAATAGAGATCCAAAATCTCTTATAGAAGAAGGTGAAGGATTGTTTTTGGAATTCAAAGAAACCTTGAGATATGATACGAGAAAAGGGGAAGTTAGTAGAGAACTTGAAAGAGTTGTTATGAAAACTATAGTAGGTTTTTTGAATGCTAATGGTGGAACTTTGATGATTGGAATAAATGATGATGGAAAAGTTATTGGATTGGAAAGTGATTTTAAGACTTTAACAAAGAAAAATAAAGATGGTTTTGAAAATCATGTAAATATGCTCATAAAGACCATGATTGGTTTGGCCTTTTCAAAATATATCAGTATAAAATTTGAGAAATTAGAGAATAAAGATATATGTATGATTACTGTTAGGGAAAGTCATAAGCCCGCATATTTAAAAGAGAATGATAAAAAAGAAGAATTCTTTGTGAGGGTTGGAAATTCTACTCAGCCATTTAGTATGAGTGAGACATCAGAATATATAAAGACTCATTGGAAATAATTCTTTATAGATCTTTTCTTTTTGCTTTTGCTCTGTCTGTTGTTGTTAGGAATTTCTTTCTAAGTCTTACAGAAAGTGGAGTTATTTCTAGATATTCATCTTCACGCATAGTTTCCAATCCTTTTTCTATATCAAGTTTCCATGCAGGTGTAAGCATAATATGTTCATCGTTTCCAGAAGATCTCATATTTGTAAGTTGTTTACCTTTACATGGATTTACTTCCATATCTTCTCCTTTTGATACATCTCCTATAACCATACCTTCATATACTTCTGTGGTTGGTTCGATAAATATTCTTCCTCTTTCTTGAAGATTCCATAATGCAAAAGCCAAAGCTTTACCAGTCATCATAGATGTCATTGAACCTGTGCTATGTTTTTCTATTTCTCCAGCATAAGGTTTGAAATCTATAAATCTACTAGCTAGTATTCCTTCTCCTTTTGTATCTATAACAAAAGCTCCACGATATCCCAATAAACCTCTTGTCGGTATTTCAAAAATCATTCTAGCCTGATTTTCTTTTGATTTCATATCTATCATTGTGGCTTTTCTTTGTCCAAGTTTTTCTATAATAGCCCCTGTATATTCTTCAGGTATATCTATAGTAAGTTCTTCAAAAGGTTCACTTTTTACTCCATCAATATCTTTTATAATAACCTGTGGTTGAGATACTTGTAATTCATATCCTTCACGTCTCATATTTTCAAGTAATACTGCAATATGTAATTCACCTCTACCGAAAACTCTATAGTATTCATTTGAAGAAAAATCTACTTTCAAACCAACATTGATTTCCAATTCTTTTTCTAGTCTTTCTCTGATTTGTCTTCCTGTGACAAATTTACCCTCACGTCCAGCAAATGGTGAGCTATTTACTAAGAAGTTTAGAGATATTGTAGGTTCATCTATCTTTATAGCTGGTAATGCTGGTGTATCTGCATTGTCTGTTATTGTTTCTCCTATATATATTTGAGGAAAGCCAGCTACTGTTACTATGTCTCCGGCGCTTGCTTCATTTATCTCAATTCTTTTCTTTCCTTCAAATGTAAATAATTTTGTAACTCTTCCTGTAGATACTGAACCATCTATTTTTTTCTCATAAACATTTTGACCTACTTTGATTGTTCCATCATATATACGTCCTATAGCCAAACGACCTAGGAAATTGTCATAACCTAGATTGAATGTTTGCAATGTAAGCGGTGCTGTTGCACTTCTGTTTATATTTGCTGGTGGAACATGCTCAAGAATCATATCTAGAAGAGGAGTCAAATCTTTTCTTTCATCGTCGATTTTTCTCATAGCCACTCCATCTCTACCTATTGCATAAATTGTAGGGAAGTTTAATTGTTCATCATTTGCACCCAATTCCATAAAAAGTTCCAATACCAATTCATGCGCATGATTTGGATTTGCTGCTGGTTTGTCTATTTTATTTATTATAACGATTGGTTTTAATCCCAATTCCAATGATTTTTTTAATACGAAACGAGTTTGAGGCATAGGGCCTTCTTGAGCATCTACTACTAGCAAAACTGTATCAATAGATCTCAAAACTCTTTCTACTTCAGAACCGAAATCGGCGTGACCTGGTGTGTCTACTATATTTATTTTTGTACCTTTGTATTCTATTGAGGTATTTTTTGCATAAATAGTAATACCTCTCTCTTGTTCTAGAGCATTTGAATCCATTGTTCCATCATCACCATGTCCGCATTGTTTCATTATTGCGTCGGTCAATGTAGTCTTTCCATGGTCTACGTGAGCGATAATTGCTATGTTTCTTATATCCATAATGTTTGAGCTGTTATTAAAGCATAAAAAAGCAGTAAAAGTCAATCTATTATATATTATATAAAAGAGAAAGCGACCGAGTCCCTTGGAGACGCGGTCGCTTGTATTCACTTCTATATGAATTTTGAATGATTGAGGTTGATCGTGCCTAAGCAGCGATCTGAGCCGGAGTGGCCATGACAGCCTCTTCCAGGTCCATGGCTTCGATCTCGGTCGTCACCGGGTGTTCCTTGCAGTCCAACCGGTGAAGCAGGGTCTTCCTGACATTTTCAGGAATGAGCATATGTTCCACAACCTTCCTCACCCGATCCATCAGAGACTCCCTCCTTTCCAGGTAGAGCACTTCACCGTTCAGAGCAGACAGTCCAGGCCTGACCTTCGAATGGTATTCCATCCAGGCCCTTTGAATGGCCTCTTCATTTTCATCGGGCCTCATCTTGCCGGTCTTTTTGTTCTGGGTGATGACAGACCTCCTCATGTCATCGAAGGTCATGTTGATACCGATCACCTTGAAATTCCGAGTCCTCTTCCTCCAGAGATGACTCTGCTCTTCGCTTCGAGGTGAGCCTCCGATCAAGAAGTGGAAGAACTTCCTCCTCTTGGCAGCTTCCACCCACTGGAACACGGCCTCAACGATGAGCTCGTCATTGGGGATAATCACTCCAGAGTGCATATCCTCAAGATGAGCACGGAGTCGTTTGCCGATCTCAGTACCCTTGTCCACGTGTGCACAGATGATTTCACTCGTGTCGGTGAACACGACA
>CAYTNX010000016.1:0-8669 GCA_964439365.1 uncultured Candidatus Saccharibacteria bacterium
AGGCTGATATATTTGAAAAACAAATAATTATTGCAAATGAAGTAAAAAAGCCTTTAATGCTACATTTGAGAAATGGATTAAATTCTGGAGAAAATTCTTATAAAGACGGTATAGATATGTTAAAAAAGCATTCAAAAGTTCACGGAGATTCACATTTTTTTGCTGGTAATTGGGATGAGGCAAAGCAATTTTTGGATTTAGGTTTTAGATTATCTTTTACTGGAGTTATAACTTTTGCAAGAAATTATGATGATGTTATAAAAAATATTCCATTGAATATGATAATGTCAGAGACTGATGCTCCTTATGTAGCGCCAAATCCACATAGGGGAGAGAGAAATGAACCTAGTTTTGTTGTCGAAGTAGCAAATACCATAGCTGATATTAGAGGAGAATCTAGAGAAATTGTTTTGCCTCATATTGTTGACAATGCTAAGAAATTATTTTTGATTTAAATATTTAATAAAATCAAATTAATTCTTTATAAATTCTTTATTTGTGCTTGCTAGTCTTATCTATATTAGCTTTTTTACATTTCATTATTTGTCTATTCTTGCTTCTTCCTTATTTCTTGAATTTTACATAGTAATATGATAGTCTGCATTTACGTGCAAATTATCAACTAAATACGTGAACAGTCCTGACTCGCACGGGTCACGCTCCGCTATTTAGGGCGGATTACTGTCACTAACCCTAAAAGGGAAAAGAAAATGGATAAAGAGTTAAAAGAGGATCAGAAGCAGGTATATGAAATTGGATACTTACTAGTATCTTCAATACCTGAGGAAAAAGTAGCTTCAGAAATTGTTTCTCTAAAAGACATTCTTTCAAAAAAGAATGCAGAGATCATAGCTGAAGAGGCTCCAGAATTGAGAACTTTGGCTTATACTATGATAAAGAAGATCGGTACTTCAAATCATAAGTTTGATCAAGGTTATTTTGGTTGGTTCAAGTTTGAATTAGCTAAGAAAGAGATAGAATCAGTCAAGAAGTCTTTTGAAGCAAATCCAAGTGTACTTAGAGTACTTGTTATAAGTACAATAAGAGAAAATACATATCTTGGCAAAAAAGCTCCAGTGGCTTCAATAATAAGCAAAGAAGAGGAAGTAGTTTCACCTGAAGGTGTAGAATCTGCTCCAGTAGCTTCTGTAGAAGAAATAGACAAAAGTATCGATGAAATGGTGAAAGAGGCTTAATGCAATCGTATTATTAGGTTCCTAAATAAAAAAATATATGTATTTAAATAGAGCCATCATCATAGGTAATCTTACTAGAGATCCAGAATTAAAAGCATTACCTTCAGGAATAAAAGTTTGTAGTTTTAGTTTGGCTACAAATCGTGTTTGGAAGGACAAAAACGGTGCAAAGCAGGAAAGTGTAGACTATCACAATATTGTGGTTTTTGGACGCCAGGCTGAAACAGCGGGTCAGTATTTGAAAAAAGGTTCAAGTGCTTTGGTTGAGGGAAGAATGCAAACTCGTTCTTGGGATGGTCAGGATGGCCAGAAAAAGTATAGAACAGAGATCGTTGCTGATAGAGTTCAGTTTGGAAATAGATCAAGTGGTTCTTCATCACAATCAGCTACAAAGGGAGATTCATCTGCTTCAGATAATGTACCAAAAGACGCTCCTTCAGATACTATAGATTATCCAGAAGAAGAGATAAATCCAGATGATATTCCTTTTTAAAATTATTAATTAATATAAATTATATGAATAAACAGTGTTATTTCTCACAAAACAATATTAGACATATAGATTATAAGGATACAGAAATACTAAAAAAGTTTCTAAATCCTCATGGTCGTATGATAAGCAGAAAGAAAACAGGCGTATGTGCAAGAAGTCAGAGACAGCTTTCTACAGCAGTGAAGTATGCAAGATTCATGGGCTTACTTCCTTATGTTGCTAGATAATATTTGTAGATAAAATATCTATAATAAAAACAAAAACAGTATGTGATGAGCATACTGTTTTTTGTTTATTTATATTGTAGATTATTTTCCTACTCTTTCTCTATATTCTCCAGTTTCTGTATTTATTTTTATTATATCTCCTTCATTTACGAATAATGGGGCATTGATTGTGGCACCTGTTTCTAGTGTAACTATTTTATTTCCACCAGTTGCACTATCTCCTTTGATATTTGGTGGAGCTTCTGTGACTTTGAGTTCTACGATAATAGGGAATTTGAATCCTGTAGTTTTTTCTCCAAACATCAATTGAGATATTATTGTATTTGGTTTAAGGAAATGTATTTGTGGACCAGTTTGCTCTTCTGTGAAGGTAAATCTCTTGCTTGGATCATTTGGTAAACAGAACCAATGTTCTCCTTTATTTGTATAAAGATATTTTACCTCTCTACTATCTATTTCTGCTTCTGCTACTTTTTCTGAAACATGAAAAGAATATTCTGTTACTTTACCAGTTATTAAATTTTTTAATTTTGTAGCATTTACAGGCTTTCTTTGCTGCTTTCTAAATACATGAGAAGAAAGGACTTCGTATGGTTGTCCATCCAAAACAATATATTTTCGCTCAACAACTTCATTGTATTCTAACATTGACATAGTTTACTTATATTACACGATTATTTTTCTTCTGCAAGTTTGGTTCTTATTGTGGTCAATATTTCATCACGAACCTTTGTATTTTCTTTTAGGAATTGTCTTGTGGCATCATAACCTCTTCCTAATTTTATCTCTCCATAACTATATGATGTTCCTGATTTTGAAATAATATCCATCTTTTCTCCCAAGGCTATTATTTCTCCTTCTTGTGATATTCCTTCATTGTACATTAGATCAAACTCTGTTTGTCTAAATGGGGCAGCGACTTTGTTTTTTACAACTTTAACTCTTACTCTTCCACCCATTATTTCTTCGCCTTTTTTGATTTGGGCTATTCTTCTTATGTCCAATCTTACTGAAGTATAAAACTTCAGAGCCTTACCTCCTGGTGTTGTTTCTGGATTGCCAAACATTACACCTATTTGCATTCTTATTTGATTTATAAAAATCACTACGGTTTTGGATTTTGCTACTATGCTTGTAAGTTTTCTTAATGCTTGTGACATTAGTCTAGCTTGTTTACCGACATGAAAGGCACCCATATCTCCCTCTATTTCATCTTTTGGAGTAAGAGCAGCAACTGAGTCTATGCATGTTCTGTATCTATGAAGGCACATATACCTCCAAGTTTTTGAGCTTCAGCCACTACATGTAGAGATAGGGTAGTTTTACCTGAAGATTCTGGACCAAATATTTCTATTATTCTACCTCTTGGCATACCTCCTATACCCAATGCAGCATCAAGTCCTATTGAACCTGTTGGTATTGCATTTACATTTACTTTTGGTTTGTCGCCAAGCTTCATTATGGCTTCATCACCAAATTTTGATCTTATGGCATCCAAAGTTGCTGTTATATTTGTAGTTGGATCTACTTTTTTTGTTTCCTCAACCTTATTTCCGGATTCTTTTTTAATCTCTTTTGTTTTCTTTGTCATACTGATAATTATAATTAAAAATAATATGGGTACTGGATACTCAGGGTATTGTACAACATATTTGTATTATTTTTTATAGACAAGCTCTAGTTTGTATTCGGTAGTTCTATTGAATCTGTCTTTGGCACTGAAAAGGGTAGAATTGTATCCTGGTGAAAGTAATAATATTTCTTCAAAATTACCGTCTTTGTCTACAATTACAGGCTTACCATTCATATTTATATCTTTTATTCTAGTTGCTGTGCCTTTTATGA
This sequence comes from uncultured Candidatus Saccharibacteria bacterium, assembly GCA_964439365.1. Lineage (GTDB taxonomy): Bacteria > Patescibacteriota > Minisyncoccia > Phycocordibacterales > PALSA-1337 > CAIOGI01. The sequence continues at coordinate 3,762 of CAYTNX010000016.1, forward strand.
TTACGCTTTGTGAATTTATTACTGAATTTTGTAATGGCTCATAAATGGATATTTTGGGTCCAGCCAGGAAATTGTATGAAGTAAAAAAAGCATATCCCAATATTATTATTGAGAATAAGAATATTATTGATATTTTAATTATTTTTTTGGTTCCTTCACGGTTGATCATTCTGTGTATTATCAATTGCTATATCAGTATTTTCATCTGGAAGTGTATCTGATGGGGTACTTGATCCATATACTTCTCTGGCTTTAGATCCATTTGCTGGTCCAACTATACCTTTTTCTTCAAGTAAATCTATAAGTTTTGCTGCTCTAGAATAGCCTATTCCTAGTTTTCTTTGTAACCATGATGTAGATGCCTTTCCGCTAGATAGAACTATTTCTTTTGCTTCTGGTAATAATTCATCTTCATCCTCTAGAGAATCATCAGAATCTAGGCTTGCTTCAAATATTGAATCTTTTCCAGGTTCATTTGCTGTAAGGTTTATTTCTCCCATTATTTCATCTTTGTAGGTATCTGCTAGATGTTTTACAACTCTTTTAACCTCTGATTCTGTAATATATGCAGATTGAAGTCTTTGAGGCTTTGCCATTTCTCCACCAAGATAAAGCATGTCTCCTGCGCCTAGAAGTTTTTCTGCTCCACCTGTATCTAGAATAGTTCTTGAGTCTATTTGTGAAGATACCTGCAAAGCTATTCTTGTAGGTATATTCGCTTTTATTAGACCTGTAATGACATTCACACTAGGTCTTTGAGTAGAAACTATCAAATGAATACCTATAGCACGGCTCATCTGTGCCAGTCTTACTATGGCTGATTCCAATTCTCTTGGGTATGTTTGCATTATATCTGCCAATTCATCCAAGACTATTACTATATAAGGCATTGATTCTGGTAGGGCATCAGTAGAATCTTTATTCTCTCTTTTTTTCTCAACAGCTGGTGTTACTACGTTTTTATGATAAGAATCTATATCTCTCACACTACATTTTTCTAGAATGTCATATCTTCTGCTCATTTCTTTTGCTGCCCATTTCAATGCCAATATGGCTTTTTTGGCATCAGTTATAACTGGTGTAAGTAAATGGGGGATTTTATTGTAAAGTGTAAGCTCAACTCTTTTTGGATCTATCATTATGAATTTCAAATTCTCTGGAGAATTTCTAAATAACAATGAGTTTATGACGGCGTGAATTGTTACAGATTTTCCAGAACCAGTAGCTCCAGCGATAAGCATGTGAGGAGCTTTTGCTAAATTTGCAAAATATGATTTTCCAGAAATGCCTTTTCCTAGAGAAATAAGCAAAGGTTTTTCTGAGTCCTGATATTCTTCTGAACTTAGAAGTGTTCCCAAGCCAACTGTTGTCTTTGTGGTATTTGGTATTTCTATACCCACTAGAGATTTGCCTGGTATAGGAGCCTCTATACGTATAGGATGTGCTGCTAGAGCCAAAGCCAAGTCATTGTTCAAGGCTACTATTTTTGATAGCTTTACTCCTTCTGCGGGTTTCAAGGCATATCTGGCTACGGATGGTCCTATAGATATTTCATCCATCTCTACACTTATACCAAAGTTTTGAAGTGTTCTCTTTATGATATTTGCATTTGCCTTTATATCTCCAGTTTCCGGCTTACCTTTGTCTTTTTCTAGTAATGAAAGAGGAGGGGGAACAAAAGGTGTCAAACTATATGCAGAAATCATTTTGATATCTCCTACTTCTTCGCCGATTTTCTCAGCTTTCTTTTTTTGTTCATTGGCTCTTTCTTGCATTTTTTCTTGAGCCTTATTTATATTTTTATCTATATCATCATTATTTATTCTTTTTTCATAAACAACTTCTTCTTGTTCCTCATCTTCTTCTACAGTATCGCCATCCTCATAGATTTCTTCATCTTTTTGGAACCATTTCCAGAATTTGATATGTTCTATTGTGAAATGTATTTCAAGGATAATGATTATTGCAATAGCTATAAAAGATGTAAGAAGTAATGCTGTTGCATATACATCAAATAATGTAATAAGCGGTGATGAAATCCAGCGACCGATAATACCTCCTTCATGAGCCACTATCAGATCTATAAGTCCTAGACCAGAGAAGAAAAATAGTAATGTTCCAAGTAATCTAGGCAAATCAAATTTTCTTTTTATGCCTTTCAAAAAAGAAATAGCTAACATTATAAAGGTTATTGGTAATAAGAAATAACCAAAACCAAACCAACCCTTTAGGAAATTGTATACATATTTACCTACAGGGTCCGCAAGATGAAAAGGAGCCAACATGGAGAGTAAAGCTACGACAAAAAATAATATAGAAAAAACAGCTTGTAGAGTTTCTTGTTTTATTTCACTTTTAAATTTATTTTTTTCTAAAAATTCCTTCTTTTTCTTAATAGCCATCACATAATAATAACATACTATTGCCTCTATACTTATAAACGTGTCATATATTTATTTTATGCTTTACATAAGGACATTGAGTCCATATAATAGACATTACAGACATATGACTTTTGTGTATAAGACTATATAAGACATAAATACATAAAGGACAATTTACTATATAAAAGACATGAAAAATAATTATGATAGCTATAAGGATTTAGGACTATTCAATAACGGTGATTATTTACTATTTTCTTTTAAAAAGACAGAAAAGATAGTGTCCGCTATATATTTGGTTACAAGTTTGCTAAAAGACAATGAACCTCTCAAATTGGAATTGAGAGAAGGGGGAATGTCTTTGATTTCTGTCTCTATGGCATTAAATAGTTTTGATGCTGTTGATAAAAATAGACTGATTCAATCATTCTTTTCCACAGCGGTTCAATTGATTTCCTTTTTAAACATATCTCGTAATTCTGGAATTATTTCAAATATGAATTCAGATATCTTGATAAAAGAAATATACGATATAGTTGATTATTTAAAACAAAATACAATAAACTCTGCTTACAATTCCAACTTTATTTTATCAGACAGCTTTTTTAATGCAGATAATTCAGTAGATTTAAATAAAGGACAAGCTCAAAAGCACGATTCCTATAAAACCAATAAAAACAAGCTTTTAATAGTAAAAGACAAGAAAGATACTAGACAAAATAGCATAATAAATCTATTAAAGAAAAGTTCAAATTTGACCATAAAAGATTTTGTAAAAGTCATTACTGATTGTAGTGAAAAGACCATACAAAGAGAGCTTATACAGCTTGTGGAAAAGGGTATAGTAAAAAGGGAGGGTGAAAGAAGATGGAGCACCTATTCATTGGTATAATCCTTTGACTTTTTTGATGTTTTGGTATAGTATATTTACGTGGTTTCTAGCCACTTGGAGAGGTCGTATTTACCTTATAAAATATGACTTATCCACATAATATTTTGCAGATATGATACGGTACAGGATATAATTGTCTGCGACGGTCTTTGACAATAAAAAAGTGTTAATTTTTTACCGATTTTCTTTATGCGGATATGGTTAGTTAATTCAAGAAAATTCAGTCTTCAATTCTTACAGCCTAATCTTCTTGGCTTTTGTCGATATATAAGCGAGAAGAGATGGTGATTGATTATTAGTTAAATTTATCAGTTAGTTTTAGTACAAAATATTTTTTCTCAAAACATTATTAATTAAATGAGAAAAATTATTTTAAATTTATAAAATTATTATGAAAAGAATTATAATAGCAAGCGCTATAGCTTTGACAGTAGCACTCGTAGGAGTAGCTTCTGTAAAAGCAGCATTCAATGTAAACCTTAGTGTTGGAAGTACAGGTGCAGACGTTTCAGCTCTTCAGTCATGGCTTATAAGTAAGGGATTTAGTATTCCTTCTATATCATCTGGAGCAGCAAAGCCTGGATACTTTGGACAGCAGACAAAGACAGCTGTTATCGCTTATCAGGCAAGTGCAAAGCTTCCTACAACAGGATTCGTAGGACCTCTTACACGAGCAGCTCTTAATGGTGGAGTAGCTTCTACACCAGTAGCAGTTGGATGTCCAGCTGGATACACATGTACACCAGTAGGTGGAGTAACAACTCCAGTAACACCAGTTACACCAGGAACAATAACAACTCCAGGCGTACCAGGTATACTTACAGTTACATCAGGACCACTTTCAAGTATAGTTTCAAACGTAGGTCAGAAGATGGTGCCAGTTCTTACAATAAGAGCTCAAGCACAGTATTCAGATCTTAGTGTACAAAGTTTGACACTTGATCTTGGAAACAATACAAACGTTTATAACAAAATATTCAACACAATATACGTTACAGACGGATCAAACGTACTAGCATCAGTTCCTCTTAACTCTTCAACAGTAGTTCAGAGTGGAACACAGTACATTGTAGGTCTTGCAGGATTCAATGTAGTAGTTCCAAAGGGAACATACAAGGATATCGTTATAAAGGCTGATTCAAATTCATCAATTGACAGTAAATACGTGAATGGAGGTTCAAGTGCTCATTCAACAGTATTTGCAGGAACAGGTTATACTGGAGCTCCTTCAACAGGATGGGGTACAGCTCTTCCAGCTAACGCATTGAGAGCAGTTGACGGTGCAGGTTTGAATCTATACGGTCCTACAACAGGATTTGCTCAGGCTTTGACAATCAACACAAGTTTGGTTGATACAGCTCAAGCTAACGTATCAAGAAATTCATCATCACCTTTGGCAGCTTCAATCCCAGTTACAGACACAACAAATGGTCAGTACCTAGGACTACCAGTATTGGTATTCGATGTTAATGCTCAGAACGATGAATTACATCTAAATACAGTAAAGGTTGGTATAGCTACATCAGGAACAGGATCAGTTGGAGCAGCTTACCTATATCAGGGAAGTACTCTAGTTACATCAGCTTCTGTTTCTGGAGGTCTTGCAACATTCAATAACATTCCAAGAGGTAC
>CAYTNX010000017.1:0-8588 GCA_964439365.1 uncultured Candidatus Saccharibacteria bacterium
TAAAAGAGAAAAAAGATTGGAGATGGTCAAATTTATAAATACTCAAATATCCGATAGTTTTGATATAAGAATAGGAGGAGCTACTTCTATAGATATTACAAAAAAGGGCATGAATAAGGCTTTTGCTATGAGAAAATTTATGAAAATATTGGAAATTTCGCCAGAAAATACGCTTTTTATTGGAGATGCCTTGTTTGAGGGGGGTAATGATGAAATAGTAAAAGAAACTGGGATTATCTGTAAACAAGTAAGTAATCCACAAGCTACTTTTGAGGTTATTCGTGATATAATTCAGAAATATGAAGAAACTCATAGAGAATCGTCCGTGGGGTAATTTTGTTCAGTTTACAAAAAATGAACAGACTACTGTAAAAATTTTGACAATAAATAAAGGTGAGGAACTTTCATTACAATATCACAACAAAAGAAAGGAATTTTGGAAAGTTATTTATGGTAATCCTCAAATAACCATAGGAGAAGAGAAAATTATTGCCAATGTCGGTGATGAATTTGAAATTCAAGAAAAAGTAAATCATAGAATTGCAGCTCAAAATGACAAAGTCGAAATCTTGGAAATTGCATTCGGTGATTTTGATGAAAATGATATTGTTCGTCTCGAGGATCGATATGGTCGCTCTTAGTTTTTAGGAAAATTCTATGGCAGCAAAAAAAATTATAGAATACAAAGAATTAAAGAATATACCACTTGCTGTTATTTTGTATCAAAATAAGATTGGTCTTTTGGAAAAAAGCACAGCCAAAACCAGTTCTTTCAATTTTTCATGGAGCAATGATGGAGAAAATTTTACTCATGATTCCAAGAAAGTTACTTTCAAAAAAGGTCTTATAGCTCATAAACCAGATCAATGTAGTAATTTTAGATTTTCAAATTCAATCAATGGACATTTTGTAACTTATACAAGAATTGTAAAAACAAAAAAATATACAGTAATAGCTGAATCCAAGAATATATATGAATGGAAGGTTATTTCAGAAACATTATCAAATGGCTCAGAATCTGTCTTGGTTGGTGATTTAAAAAACAATAAACATAATGTTTTGTATGAAGGAGGTTCTTTTGTTAAATGTCTTGTATCAAAAGATTTAAAAAAATGGGATGACAATAATACTCTATTATTTACTACAAGACATGGATATTTTGATCATCATTCCGTAGAACTTATTGGTGGATTTTTGTCTAAATCAGGTTTGGTTTTGTTTTATCAATCTCTAGATACAAATAAAGACACATACAAACCATCTATAGGAGTTGTTATTTTTGATAAGAAAAATCCTCACAAAATATTGTGGAGATCAGAGAATCCTTTTTGGGAAAGTGATATTCTTTTTTCAAAAAAGACTATTTGTAAATCTTTGGGTCTTGTAATAAAAGACAATAAAGCTTTTGTTTTTCTTTCAACCTACAATATCATCATTACTGTTTGTCTTGAAAAGATAGATTCTATACTCGATATAAATAAAGTCGGTAAAAAAGTTTTGGTAAAACATATAAAGAATCCCATAATCAAACCACATTCTCATAATAAATGGGAAAATGAAGCCGTATTTAATCCTGCTACTTTAAAAGATGATAATGGCCATGTTCATTTATTGTATAGAGCAATTGGTTCTGATGGTGTTTCAAGACTTGGATATGGATATAGTAAAGATGGTATTCATATAGATGAAAGATTGGCTGATCCAATATTTGCAATGATGAAGCCAAAAAGAGATTCAAAATATCCTGTATTGGCCTATGATCCCAAGATGTATCCTTCTGGTGGAAGTTGGGGTGGCTGTGAAGATCCTAGAGCTGTGAGAATTGATGGAAAGATATATGTCAGTTTCAATGCTTTTGATGGTTGGGATTTTATAAGAATTGGAGTTATTTCTATAGATGAAAAAGATTTCTTTGAAAGAAAATGGAAATGGAGCAAACCACTTTTGATTTCTCCTTCAAAAGAAATAAATAAAAATTGGGTTATTTTTCCTGAAAAGATAAAAGGTAAATTTGCTATTTTACATAGTGTTTCTCCAAAGGTTTTGGTTGATTATGTAGATAAATTGGAAGACTTGCATCATGGTAAAGAAAATATAAAAAGTCATTTTGCACAAGACAAAACAAAGAAAGGTTGGGATACATGGGTTAGAGGAGTAGGTCCTCCACCAATAAAGACTGAGCATGGATGGTTGGTGTTATATCATGCAATGGAACACAGAGATCCAGATAAGTACAAACTGGGCGCTCTTTTGCTTGATTTAAAAGATCCACAGAAAATCATAGCAAGAGCTTCAGAGCCTATTTTGGTACCAGAAGCTTGGTATGAAAATGATTGGAAACCAGGAGTGGTTTATTCTTGCGGAGCTATTATCAAAGATGACATACTTTTTGTTTATTATGGAGGTGGTGATAAACATGTTTGTGTAGCTACTTCTCCTTTAGAAAAAGTTATGGATAAACTTATAAAAAAATAAAATATGTTTTCAATAAAGAGATCTCAAAATAATCCAATAATAAAACCTAATCCAGAACATGATTGGGAATCTTTTGCTACTTTCAATGGTTGTCCTATAAAAGTTGGTAAGAAAAATATTCTTCTTTATAGAGCTCAATCCACTCCAAAGAAATTTGAAAATACTGATTTTTCTCTTTCTACTATAGGAATGGCTACAGAAAATATCTCAGGAAAATGGGATATAAATGGCCAGCTAATCACCCCAGTTGAATCTTGGGAAAAATTTGGTTGTGAAGATCCTAGAGTTAGCTATATTGATGGCAAATATTTTATTTTTTATACAGCTTTGGGTTTGTTTCCATTTCGTGGAGAGGGTATAAAGGTAGCCGTTGCTATAAGTAAGGATTTGAAAACTATAGAAGAGAGACATTTGGTAACTCCATTCAATGCAAAAGCCATGTCACTTTTTCCTGAAAAAATAGGAGGAAAATATACAGTTATTTTTGCTGCACATACAGACAATGGTCAATTGGCAAAGATATCCATAGCTCAGTTTTCAAAAATCGAAGATATGTGGAATGAAGAAAAGTGGAATGAATGGCATGAACATATAGATGGTTGGGGTATTAAAATACCTAAAAATGATTCAGAACAAGTTGAAGTTGGTGCTCCTCCTATAAAAACTCCTTATGGATGGTTACTTGTTTATTCTCATATAAAAAATTATTTTTCATCAAATAAGATTTTTGGAATTGGTGCTGTATTGCTTGATTTGAAAGATCCAAGAAAAATAATTGCTCAATCAAAAACTCCTTTTATGATTCCAGAAGCAGATTATGAAAAAAAGGGCATAGTAGAAAATATAACATTCCCATCAGGTGCTATTTTGGAAGATGATAATCTTAGAGTTTTTTATGGTGGTGCTGATACTGTATGTGCCACTTTCGATGTATCTCTTACTGCTTTGATATCATCACTTAGATTTTTTGATAAAGAAGATAAACCAAAAAAATTGATTGCTTATAGAAAATCACATACTTTCCTTAGACTTACTAGTGAACCAATACTTTCTCCTAGAGCTGATAGACCATGGGAATCAAAAGCTGTATTTAATCCAGCAACTGTAGATATAGATGGGGTTGTATATATATTGTATAGAGCTATGTCCAATGACAATACATCTGTTATAGGTTATGCCGAATCTTATGATTTGAAAAAAATAAAAATACGCGGTGCTCAGCCTGTATATACTCCTAGAGCTCCTTTTGAAGAAAAAAGAATACCAAATGGAAATTCCGGATGTGAAGATCCAAGACTTACAATAATAGAAGATCGAATATATATGACTTATACAGCTTACAATGGTGTAGATACACCTCATATAGCCCTTACTTCTATAAGTATAAAAGATTTTGTATCGGGCATATGGAAATGGAAAAATCCTATTTTGATAAGTAAGGATGGAGTAGATGATAAAGATGGTGCGCTTTTCCCAGAAAAGATAAAAGGCAATTACGCTCTTATTCATAGAGTAAATCATGCTATATGTATAGATTATTGTCCTGATTTGGAATTTAAAAATAGGAATAAATTTAAAGATAAAGTTCTATTGGAACCAAGGCCTGGTATGTGGGATAGCAAAAAAGTAGGTATAGCAATGTCTCCATTATTATCTGAATATGGCTGGATACTTATTTATCATGGTATTGGTGATGATGGGGTTTATAGAGTAGGGGCAGCTTTACTTGATATGTCGAACGCCGAAAAGGTTATTTCTAGAACAGCTAGGCCTTTATTTGTTCCGGAAACAGAGTTTGAAAGAATAGGACAAGTAAATAATGTTGTATTTCCTTGTGGTGCTGTGATTAGAAAAGATATTATTTATATATATTATGGAGAAGCCGATTCAGTTATTGGTGTTGCTGCAATGAAAATGGATTCTATGCTAGAAGCTTTGGGAGTGCTATAATCAAAAATTATGAAGAATAAATGGATAATTATCTCAATAACTCTGTTTGTTATTTGTATTGCGATTTCTTCTTATTTCTTTTTTAAGAAAAGTAATGTTGATATAAAATTAAAAAACAATAATGATGATTCAATTGCTATTATTTCTCCTATAAAAAATTCCGAAATATCCTCACCTTTGCTTGTTTCAGGTAGAGCAAGGGGAAGCTGGTTTTTTGAAGGTAGTTTTCCTATAACTCTTTTGGATTCATATAGAAACACTATAGCCGAAGGACATGTTACAGCTCAGGGTGAATGGATGACAAATGATTTGGTTAGATTTGTTGGAAATATACAGTTCAATAATTATATAAAGGGATCAAAAGGTTTTTTGATTTTGAAAAAAGACAATCCATCTGGCTTGCCTCAAAATGATCAATCTATAGAAATACCAATTATTTTTAAATAAAAAACATGACAGAAACAATAAAAGCATATTCTGAATCCATTTTAAAAGAAATAAATAATTCCAATAATATACTTTTACATTGTCATCCATCAGCTGATTCAGATAGTGTGGGTTCTGTACTAGCAATGAAATTTGCATTAGAGAGTATGGGTAAAAAAGCTACTGTAATACGTGGCGATACAGAAATACCAAAATCTTTTGATTTTCCTGGTATTAATACAATAGTTCAAAAATCATACGCTGAAATCGACAAAGAAAACTTCGATTTATTTTTGGTTTTGGATTCTTCTTCAAAAAATATGATTTCATTTAAAAGCGAAGTTATATTTCCAGAAAAAATGAAGGTAATTGTTATCGATCATCATAAAAGTAATGAAAATTTTGGACATATAAATTGTGTCGATTCTTCATATCCATCGACAGCTCAGATTGTTTTTGATTTATTAAAATCTTTTGGAATAAAAATCGATCATGATATAGCAATAAATATTTTTATTGGTATGTATACAGATACAGGTGGATTCAAATATGGAAATGTAAATTCTGAGACATTTAAAATTGTTTCAGAATTAGTATCTTATGCAACAGATTTTACAGAAACAATATTTACTTTAGAAAATAGTGCCACAAAAGAATCTTTGATTTTTGAAGGCTTGGCTTTGTCTTCTATAAAAGATTTTTATGAAGGGAAATTGGCTATTTCTAGTATTACTTATGAACAAATGAGAGAAAATAATATCAAATCTCAAGATATTATGACTTCTTCAATATCAAATAAAATAAAATCAGTAATAGGTTTTGATGTTGGTGTTTGTCTTGTAGAAGAAGAATCAAATCTGATAAAAGTTAGTTTTAGAACTAGATATCCTCAAAAATACGATCTTACAAAAATTGCAAAAGCTCTTGGGGGTGGTGGCCATATAGCTGCAGCAGGAGCTAGAATAAATAGCACAATGGATGATGCTATTCATAAAGTGGTGGAAAATTTTAAGTTAATATATAATCTATAAATATGAGTAAAAAAATATATATTATTGTATTGATTGTTTTAGTTATTATTGCTTTGATTTATTTTATCTCACCAAAATCACCTGAGATACAAAATTCTTCAACAAATACCCAATCAAGTTCAACGCCAGTTTTAGTAAAAAATTTAAAAAAATCTGATATGCATATAGTCACAATAGACACAAATAAGGGCAAAATAGTTTTTGAAACTTATGATCAAGACGCTCCAAAGACAGTAGAGAATTTTATTACATTAGCAAATAAGGGTTTTTATAATGGTCTTATATTTCATCGAGTAATAAAAGGATTTATGATACAGGGCGGAGATCCTACAGGAACAGGAAGAGGAGGTCCTGGATATACTTTTGCAGATGAATTGAATCCATCATCTCAATCATATAAAAATGGATACAAGAGAGGTGTAGTAGCGATGGCAAATGCTGGTCCAAATACAAATGGTAGTCAATTCTTTATTATGCATCAAGATACACCACTTCCAAATAATTACACTATTTTTGGAAATGTTATTTCAGGAATTGAAACTGTAGATGCTATAGCAAATACAAAGACAGGAGCAAACGATATGCCTGTTGAGAAGATGATAATGAATAAGGTTACAGTAGAAGACAAGAATTAATCATCCTTATAATAGGTTTTTATATCTTATTTAAATTTAAGATATATAGTTCAAATAAATGCAAAAGAAACCATCAAATGATAAATACAATTCAGTTTGGGTTTCGCATTCATCAATTGGAGATTTCCTCAAATGTCCAAGGTCTTATTTTCTGAAAAATATATATAAAGATGAAAATTCAAGAAAGAAAGTGGGTATTGTAAATCCAGCTCTTTCTTTGGGTTCTGCCGTGCATGAAGTGGTTGAAGGATTGGCAAATGTGAAGGCTGAGGAAAGAAAATCGGTGCCAATTTTGGAAATTTTTGAAGATGTATGGAAAAAATTTGAGGGTAAAAAAGGTGGTTTCTTGAATAAAGAGGATGAAGAAAGTACAAAAAAGCGTGGCATTGCAATGATAGAAAGAGTGAAAAACAATATAGAACCTCTACTATACAAAACAGTAAAAATAAAAGGTGGAAAAAATGATATGCCCCCAAATTATTTCTTATCAGAAGAAGAAAATATTATTTTATGTGGAAAAATTGATTGGCTTCAATACATATCAGAAAACGATAGTATTCATGTTATCGATTTTAAAACAGGGCAGAATGAAGAAAAAGAGGATTCATTACAATTACCTATATATCAATTATTATTAAATAATCTACAAAAGAGAAAGGTAAGTGGTGCTAGTTATTGGTATTTGGATAGAGAGGACAAACCAAATCCTGTTGAACTTCCTAATATTGATGAATCGTACAAAAAGGTTTTTGAAAATGCTATGAAGGTAAAAAATGCTCGTAAAGAAAACAAATTTGATTGCCCAAAAGGACTTTCAGGCTGTTTTTTCTGTAAACCTTTTGAAAAAATAATAAAAGGTGAAGCCGAATATGTCGGTTCTGCTCCTTGGCAGAATTTGTATATTTTATCCTAGTCAATATCTCAAAAGTATTATCTAATTTTGGTTAAAATTAGACCATACCATGGAAGTACCATATCTATTGCCTTTTTCACCCAGCGCTTTGACTCTATGTCAAATAGATGAGGCAAAGCATTGGTCTCTTGAGGTGGGTGTACAATTTACACCGCACAGGAGCTAATCAACCTGAGCACAAATTATTATGGCAGATAAACCAAAGCCAACAACACCAGTTCCTCCTGTAACACCACAAGCTCCAAAAGCTTAGTTATTAAGGTGTTTTACATGAGTAAATAAAAGGCCCTACGTAAATCGTGGGCCTTTTATTTTTATAAATATAATTTTTATATATTATTCAGTTTTAAATACTTTTTCTCCTCTATAAATAGCTTTTTTACCCAATTCTTCTTCTAGTCTCAATAATTGATTGTATTTTGCAACTCTGTCTGTTCTAGACAATGATCCTGTTTTTATTTGACCTGTACCAGTACCGACTACAAAATCTGCTATAGTAGTATCTTCTGTTTCTCCAGATCTATGAGATATTATTGAAGTATACTTTGCTTTTTTGCCATATTTACGGATTCAATAGTTTCTGTAACTGTTCCTATTTGATTTAATTTAATCAAAATAGAATTTGCTACATTTTTTTCAATTCCCATTTTCAATCTGTCTATATTGGTTACAAACAAATCATCTCCTACGATTTGTATTTTATTTCCGAGTTTTTCTGTCATGACTTTGTATCCATCCCAATCATCTTCTGCCAAACCATCTTCTATGGATGCTATTGGATATTTATTGCATAGATCTACATAGAAATTTATCATTTCATCTGAACTCAAAACTTTATTTTCACTATTCAAATGATATTTTCCATCTTTATATAGCTCTGTAGCTGCAACATCCAATGCTATAGAAACATCTTTTCCTGCTTTATAACCAGCTTTTTCTATAGCTTCAAGTATTATTTTTATAGCTTCTTCATTTGATGATAGAGAAGGTGCAAAACCACCTTCATCTCCTACTGTTGTTGAAAAACCTTTATCATGAAGTATTTTTTTTAATGTATGAAATATTTCATCACCACATCTCAAAGCTTCCTTGAAAGATTTTAAACCTATAGGCATTATCATAAACTCTTGGAAATCAGTAGAATTTTCTGCATGTTTT
>CAYTNX010000018.1:0-8520 GCA_964439365.1 uncultured Candidatus Saccharibacteria bacterium
CTATAAGGAATATTTAAAATTCAAAAAGAAGAAGCTGTATCCAGTGGAGTAAGAAGAATAAAAGCCATACTTCAATAATTTTTTATGTTATAATTATCAATCATGTTTCCATTTCTTTCACAAAAAGAAAAAGAGAATTACTCATTGATTATTGATATTCAAAGCGGCCTTGTCAGAGGATCTCTAATAGCTAGTAAAGATGACAAACATCCACGTATTTTATCTGTTATAACCAATCAAATATCAAGAAAAGAACATGTAGATAGCTCATACCTTATAAAGATGATGCTAAAATCTCTTTCTGAAATACTTATAAAACTAGCCAATGATAAATATATTGAAAATATAGACATAGTTCTTTCATCACCTTGGGTTACATCACATTCAAAAACAATAAATATAAAATACAAAGAGGAAATCGAAGTAAATGACAAATTAATAACAAATTCAATAATAGAAGAATCAAAAAATTTTGAATCACAATTTGATAAAGATGATCTTGTTCATATAGAACAGAAAATTTTTGAAGTAAAATTAAACGGTTATCCGGTAAGTGTATTTAGAGGCAAAAAAACAAAAGATCTTTCTGTTTCATTTACCACAACAATGAGTTCAAAATACGTTTTAAGTAAAATAAGCGAAACTATAAAGAAAACATTACATATAAAGAGAGTTAATTTTCATTCGAGCTTACTTTTGACCTTTATAGCGCTTAGAAATTTGGTAAATGATATGAATGATTATATATTTACTCATATACACAATGAACTTACAGATATTATTATTGTAAAAAGGGGTTTGTGTAGCCATATATCATCTTTTCCAATAGGTATTTCAAATTTGATAAGAATGATTTCTAAAACCTTCAAGCAGACTTATGAAGTTGCTGATTCTACTCTTTCGCTTCATCAAGATGGAAAACTTAGTGTTACTGAAGAACAAAAAATAGCAAAATTGATAATGCAGTTTAATGAAGGATGGTATTCTTCTTTCAAAAAATCCATACTTACTTCTGTGGAAATAGATTCAATTCCTAGATCTATTTGTATTTCAGCACATTCACATGTGAATATTTTTAAGGATTCTTTAAAAATATTAAATAATGAAAATAATTATATTTTTGATTTTAATCTTGATAAAATAGATTCAAAAATAATTTTTGATAAAGCTTCAGACAAAAATCAATTGATGGCAATGTATACCCTTGCTTTACATAATGTAATATAATATTATCTATAAATAATTTATGGTCTCAAAAAGAGTAGTGCAAGATATTGTTCCTTCAACAAAAAAGCCGAAAAGATCTATACGTTCGGTGCCTATTGATGATAGTGAATATGTTGATATGGACAAAGTAGTAGAAGAAGAAATGGAAGATGCTAGTCCAATAATGATAAAAAAGAAAAATAGAAAAACCAAATTTGAATTTGAAGAAGATGAAGAAAGTGAAAGTCCTGCAAGCAAACCAATAAAAACAAAAATTAAAAGCAAAAGTTCAAAATCACCAAAGTTATTGGTATTCCTAATAATATTTATTTGTGTTGCAACAATAGCGGTAGCAATATCTTTACTCTATACAAAAGCTATAGTTACTATTACTCCAAATAAACTTTTATTAAATATAAATGGAAATTATATATCAAGAATGGCCTCAGACAATCAGGATATACTAAATTATCAGGTTGTTACTGTCACAGATGAAATGTACAAAACCATACCAGCATCTGAGGGTCCAATGATTCAAACAAAAGCAAAGGGAACTATAACCCTATACAATACCTACAGTACTTCTACACAAAAGCTAATGGCCGGAACAAAAATATCAAATTCCAAGAATCTTATATACAAAACATCAAATACCATAACAATACCCGGCAAAAAGCTAGTTTCAGGCAAAATATTACCTGGAAGTATAAGTGTGGGTATAGTAGCGGATCAATACGGCGAAAATAGCAATGTTCTTTTGTCAGATACAGACAATGAATTCAAAGTTGTGGCCTATAAAGGTTCTGCAAAATACAATACTATTTATGGAAAGCCAAAAACTGATATAGATGGTGGATATTTTGGAAAAAAGAAAATAATTTCTCCAGAAGTTGCCAGTTCTACTATTTTAGACCTTCAAGAATCTTTAAAAAATAAGCTATTGCAAAATATCGCTACCGTAATACCAAAAGAAATGGTTCTTTTCAATAATGCATATACAATCGAATATCAAAAACTTCCTCAAAAAAATATGGATGGTAATACAGTAAATATAGGAGTTAAGGGAAGTCTATACGGAATAGTTTTCAATAAAATTGCCCTAATAGAATTTATAGCCAAAAAACAATTGGATGATAGTAGATTAAATTCATATAGTATAGACGGTTTGGATACAATGAAATTTAAAATACTAAATACAAGAGACTTTTCAGCAAAGAAAGGTACGGCTCTAAGTCTCAGTTTGAATGGTCCATTAACCATAACAGGTACATTTCAGGAGTCTGAATTCAAGAAAAAACTCCTAGGAATAAAGCTAAAAGACATGGATCCAATAATCAAACAATACACATCCATAAAAAGCGTATCTGTTTTGCTAACACCTTTCTGGATGAGAAGCTTCCCAAATTCAGCTCAAAATATTATAATAGAATACAAATAAATAATGACGTCTTTTACCCTTATATGGATAGGGTATTGACTTTATAATGATAATTCTGATAGTATTACTAAACGCGCAAATTTAATGGATTTAAACACAAATATCACCAACAAGCAAAACGTAACAGCAAATACATTTGGAGTTGTAACTGAGGCGTTACCAAATACTCTGTTTCGAGTAAAACTTGATGGAAAAGACGATATTGTAATTGCGTATTTAGCAGGCAAGATGAGAATGCATCATATAAGAGTTCTAATCGGCGATAAAGTCGAATTGGCACTCGATCCTTACGGTGGTAGAGCACGTATTACAAAAAGATTATAATATAAATTAAAGCATGAAAGTAAAGGCTTCTGTAAAGAAAATTTGCTCAAAGTGTAGTGTAGTCCGAAGAAAGGGCTATGTTTATGTTATATGTAAATCTAATCCTCGCCATAAACAGCGACAAGGCTAAATATTTTTATGAGAATACTAGGTATTACAATTCCAGATACAAAGCGACTTGAGATTTCCCTAACCACTCTTTATGGTATAGGAAGATCTAGAGCTAAGCTTATTTTAAATAAAGCAAAAGTAGATCCAGGTCTAAAAGCAAAAGATTTGAGTGTAGAGCAAGAAAATGAAATCAGAAAAATAATCGAATCTTTCAAAATTGAGGGTGATCTAAAAAGAGAGGTGGCATCAAATGTAAAGAGCTTAAAAGACATAAAGGCAGACAGCGGTTCAAGACATGCAAAGAGATTACCAACAAGAGGACAGAGAACAAAGACAAATTCAAGAACATTAAGAGGAAATATTAGAAAAACTATGGGTTCTGGTAGAAAGAAAGAAGAAAAGAAATAATAAATAACAAATAAAATAATTTTATGGGAAAGAAGAAGGTTGTAACAATAGAAGATAAATCAAAAGAAGCTGCTCCAAAGCAAGCTTCTAATTCTGCGAAGAAAAGATTGGATGCTGGCATTCTTTTTGTTCAATCAACTTACAATAACACCAAGGTTCAATTGGGTGATACAGAAGGAAATATAGTAATGTGGTCTTCTGCAGGCTCACTTGGATTTAAAGGTGCAAAGAAGGGTACTCCTTTTGCAGCGGCAAAGGTTGGAGAAACTCTAGCTCTAAAAGCTCAAAATCTAGGCTTAAAAGAGATTAGTGTGGTAGTAAAGGGTGTGGGATCTGGTCGAGAATCAGCTATAAGAGGTTTTATTTCAAAGGGAGTGGCGATTTCATCAATAAAAGATGAAACACCAGTCCCTTTTAACGGCCCTCAGCCTAAGAAGCCTCGAAGAGTATAGGCCATAATAAAAATAATTTATTTAATAATATATGAAAATTGGACCAAGATATAAAATAGCAAGAAGACTCGGAGTGCCTGTATTCGAAAAGACACAGACACAGAAATTTGCTATTCGTTCTACAAGAGATTCTCAATCATCAAAAAAACCAAAGGCAAGAAGTGATTATGGTCTTGGTCTATTGGAAAAACAAAAGGCAAGATTCAGTTATGGTGTTACAAGCAAACAATTTTCAAATTATGTTAAAAAGGCAGTTGAGAAAAAAGGTAATTCAGCAGATATACTAGTTTCTCTACTTGAAAGTCGTTTGGACAATGTAGTATTCAGATCTGGATACGCTAGTACAAGACAAGCAGCTAGACAAATGAGTTCTCATGGTCATTTCTTGGTAAATGGAAAAATACTAACAATCCCTTCATATCAAGTAAAAATAGGAGATATTATTTCTATAAGAGAAGGAAGTAAGAAAAAAGCACTTTTCAATAATCTCGATGAAAAATTGAAAACTGTAAAAGTTCCTCCTTGGCTAAAGTTAAATTTTGATAAAAAAGAAGTTACAGTAGACGGCATACCTCATGCCCTACATACCGAATTACAGTTTAGTCCGGGAGCAATTTTGGAATTTTATAGCCGTTAAAATTAGTAATTTTTTAATAAAAAACATATGTCAAACCATACAATCGTAGTTCCATCAAAGCCAAAAATCATCCGAGAGGAGGGTTTTAGTGGTATTTATGAAATTGACGGTCTTTATCCAGGATATGGCCATACTTTAGGCAATTCATTGAGAAGAATAATATTGTCATCTATACCAGGTGCAGCTGTAACTCAAGTTAGAATAAAGGGTGTTGAACATGAATTTTCTTCAATAAACGGAGTAAAAGAAGATGTTATAACTATACTTTTGAATTTGAAAAAAGTGAGAATCAAACTCATAACAGATGAACCTCAAAATATAGTTTTGAAAGCAAAGGGAATAAAGAAACTTTCTGCAAAAGATATAGAAATTCCAGGACAAGTAGAAATTCTAAATCCTGAACTACATATAGTAGAACTTACAGACAAAAGTGCTGAAATAGACATGGAGATAACAGTAGAAAAAGGTTTGGGATATGTATCAAAGGATATATTGAGAAAAGATCGAGTAGATATAGGAACAATATCTCTTGATGCTACTTTCACTCCTATTAAAAAAGCAAATTATGAGGTAGAAAATATGCGTGTTGGAGACAGAACTGATTTCAATAGATTAAGAATTTCTGTAGAAACAGACGGCACATTGAGTCCAAGAGAAGCTATGGAACAGTCAATTTCTCTAATGATAAGCCAATTAAAATCAATAATAGGTTTTAAGGAAGACGAAGTAGTAGAAGCAGAACAGAAAGTCGAAGAAAAAGAATCAGATTCTTCAGAATCAAAGCAAGAAGTTGATGTAGAATTCCTAAAGACTAGAATTGATTCAATAGGTCTTTCACCTCGTACAGTAAAAGCCCTTTCAAATGCAAATATCAGAACAGTAGGAGGCCTTACAAGAAAGAAGGAAGCTGATATTTTGGATGTAGAAGGACTTGGAGGTAAGGGAATACAAGAAATTAAAAAGGTGCTTTCAAATTATGGAATAACCTTAAAGTAAATAATTAATACAATTCTATGAGACATCATTCAGTAAAAAGAAAATTCGGTTTAAAGAAAGATCAAAGAAACGCTTTGATGCGTTCTCTTGCTAGAAATCTTATAAATGAAAGCAGAATAACAACAACTCTAGCCAAAGCAAAAGAATTGAGACCTTATATAGAAAAATTAGTAACAAAGGCTAGAGTTGGTACTTTGGCTTCAAGAAGATTAATTATTTCAAAAATTGGAGGTGTAAAAGAAACAAAAACTCTTGTAGATACAATAGCTCCAAAGTACAAGAGCAGAAACGGAGGATACACAAGAATTATCAAACTTTCACGTCGTGAGCTTGACGCTGCACCGATGGCTATGATTGAATTTGTATAATATAAAATTTATGATTCACACAATAGACGCACAAGGTAAAAAGATGGGTAGAGTAGCTAGCGAAGCTGCGACTTTCCTAATGGGCAAAAGAACAACTACTTTCGTAAGAAACAAAGTATCTGGAGTTCAAGTAAAAATAATAAATACAAACAAAGCAGATTTTGATGTAAAAAAGCTTAAAGACAAAGAATACGTAACATTTACAGGATTCAGAGGAGGTATTTATACAGAAAAACTATCAGATCTTATAGCTAGAAAGGGTACAAAAGAAGCTTTTGAAAGAGCTGTTTACAGAATGCTACCTTCAAATAGTCTTAGAAAACAAATGATGAAGAATTTAATAATTACAGAATAATTTATATGACAGCAATTACAAAAACAAATGAAGGAAAGTATATAGAAACTGTTGGAAGAAGAAAAACAGCTGTTGCTAGAGTACGTGTTATTCCTGCATCAAAAACTTCTTATGAAGTAAATTCAAAACCTGTTGAAACATATTTTCCCACAAAAGAATTGCAAATTTCAGCAACAGAAGCATATTCAACATCAAAATTGACAGAAACAAAATTTAAAATAACTGTTTTGGTAAAAGGAGGTGGAATAAATGCCCAAGCAGAAGCAATGAGACATGGTATAGCAAGAGCATTGGTTGAATACGATAAAGAATTGAGAGGAAAACTAAAAAAAGCAGGATTATTAAAAAGAGATCCAAGAGCAAAAGAAAGAAGAAAGTTCGGATTGAAGAAAGCTCGAAAGAGTCCTCAGTGGTCAAAACGTTAATTATTGTGTTATAATTTCTTTCACTATGAAAGATGAAAATGATATAAAAATTGAAACTGATGAAAATCTAGATGATTCTGTTATTGCAGAAGAAACAGCTCTTGAAACAATAAAAGTTCTAAGAGAAAAACTAAAAAAAGCCATAGCAGAAAAACAAGAACATCTAAATTCTTGGCAAAGAGACAAAGCTGAATTCTTAAATGCAAGAAAAAGAGATCAAGAAGCTCAAAAAGATTTTGCTAGATTTTCTAATGAAAGCCTTATATCAGAACTAATACCCGTTCTTGATAGTTTCAATATGGCAATGGGAAATAAGGAACAATGGGAAAAAGCAGATAAGAATTGGAGAGTGGGTGTTGAATATATAGCAAATCAATTAAAAAAAGTTCTAGAAGAATTTGGTTTGAAAGAATTAAATCCAATAGGTCAAAAATTTGATCCTATGCGAGACGAGGCTATAGAACACGAAAAAGATGGAGATACAATAACTGCTGTTATTCAAAAAGGCTATGAACTAAATGGAAAGGTTTTGAAAGCTCCGAAGGTAAAAGTTGGTCAATAAGAAAGTAATATAGGATACTTGTCAATATATACCAAAATCAGGTTTTGATATAATTAAACTCAAATAAAAACGTGATTAGTATAAAAAACAATCAATTAAATAGCGTATTCGAAAGAATAGTAAAAGATAAAAACGGCATTCTTGTTCGTGTACGTTTTACTATTGTCGAAATAAACGGAGTTTTTCAACCTCAAATAATTTCTGTAATTCCTCTAAATTTAAATAAGCAAGAAGAAACTTTATTCATAGCTTGCACAGACAAAGAACAAATAATCTTTGAAAAAAGAGTAAAACATTTCCAAAAAATAACTTCTCCATATTTTTCTCTAGACTTCTTTATGAGCCAACCTACTCGAGCTCCATCAAATAGATAAATATATTTTGTTTATTAACATTATAAATTTAATCTATTTAAACCATGTCTAAAATAATAGGAATTGACTTGGGTACCACAAATTCAGCGGTTGCTGTAATGGAAGCTGGTACACCAAAAATACTAGAAAATGCGGAAGGAGCAAGAACAACACCTTCTATAGTTGCATTATCAAAAACAGGAGAAAGAACAGTTGGACTTTTAGCAAAGCGTCAAGGAGTAACAAATCCAAAGAACACAATATATCAAATAAAAAGATTTATTGGTCATACTTTTGACGAAGAAGCTGTTCAAAAAGACAAAGCTTCTGTGCCATTTGAAATGCAAAAATCAGCAAATGGAGGTATAGAAGTCAAAATGGGTGATAAATGGTATAGACCAGAAGAAATATCAGCCATGATATTGGCAAAGATGAAATCTGATGCAGAAGCCAGACTTGGAGAAACAATTACAGAAGCAGTGATAACCGTACCAGCATATTTCAACGATGCTCAAAGACAAGCTACAAAAGATGCAGGGAAAATTGCTGGCCTAGATGTAAAAAGAATAATCAATGAGCCTACAGCAGCTGCTTTGGCTTATGGATTCGACAAGAAAAAGGATGAAAAGATAGTGGTATTCGATTTTGGTGGAGGTACATTTGATATATCTGTTCTAGAAGTAGGAGATGATGTCGTAGAAGTAAAATCAGTAGACGGAGATGCACATCTTGGAGGTAAGGATATAGATCAGAAAATTATAAATTGGCTGGCTGATGAATTTAAAAAGCAAGAGGGTATAGATATCAAAAAAGATGCCTTGGCTTTGCAAAGACTTGATGAAGCTGCTGAAAAAGCAAAGATAGAACTTTCAACTGCAGTACAAA
>CAYTNX010000019.1:0-230 GCA_964439365.1 uncultured Candidatus Saccharibacteria bacterium
GTTTTGCTGGAGGGGCTGGGGTGATGATAGATACTGTTACAGGAGAAGTTATTTCTATGACAAGTTATCCCGAGTACAGTTCAGAGATTATGTCATCAAAAACAGATACAGCAAAGGTTAAATCTTATTTAACAAGCAAAGATAAACCATTTCTAGATAGAGCTGTGGATGGACTTTATACTCCTGGATCTATTATAAAACCTTATATGGCTCTCGCTGCTTTAAATGAA
>CAYTNX010000019.1:240-8019 GCA_964439365.1 uncultured Candidatus Saccharibacteria bacterium
TCCAAATACAAAAAGATTGAGTACCGGTTCTATTTCTATACAAAATCAATACAATCCAGAACTTCAAACAATTTTCAAAGACTGGAAGGCTCATGGTTATGTAGATATGAGACATGCTATTTCTGTTTCTTCTGATGTATATTTTTATGAAATAGGAGGAGGTTACAAAACTCAAAAAGGTTTGGGTATAAGTAGAATAAACAAATACATGCATATGTTCGGTTTTGGAGATAAAGTTGAAAACTCTTTTTTCTCGGGTGCTGATGGTGTTGTTCCTGATCCAGATTGGAAAAAGAAAAATTTTGATGGTGAAGCTTGGACTTTGGGAAATACATATCACACTTCTATTGGACAATATGGTTTTCAAACATCCCCAATACAGATTGTTAGAGCCGTTTCTTCTATTGTAAATGATGGATTATTGAGAGATCCAAGTATTTTAAAAGATGTACCCGGTCCAGTGATATCAAATATTCCTATTTCAAAAGATTCCTTTGCTGTTATAAAAGAAGGTATGAGATTGGGTGCATTGGAAGGTACTGGAAAATCTTTGAATGTTCCTTATGTTGAAGTTGCTACAAAATCAGGAACAGCAGAACTTGGAGCAGCAAAAGATAATGTAAACTCCTGGATGACTGGATATTTCCCTTATTCTCATCCAAGATATGCCTTTGCAATGCTTATGGAAAAGGGAGCTGTACACAATCTTATCGGTGCTGGAGCTGCTATGAGAGAGGTTTTGGATTGGATGAGTACAAATACACCAGAATATTTCAAATAATTCAAATATCCATCTGTTCATTGTTTTCTTTACTATATGTCCAAAATACGGTATTATTAAGGCCTTATAACATTATAATCATATTAAACCATGAGTGACACACAACAATATCTTACTAACGAAAAATTACAAGAATTTAAAAAGGAATTGGATTTTTTGAAAACTGAAAAGAGAAAGCAGGTCGCAGAAAATCTAGAATATGCAAAAAAACTAGGTGATTTGTCAGAAAATGCAGAATATCATGAAGCTCGTCAGGCTCAAGCTGAAATAGAAGATAGAATTAGTCATTTGGAAAAAATAGTAAAGACAGCTGTGATTGTAAGTGAACAGCAGGGTGATATGGTAAATATTGGTTCTACTGTAAAGGTTCAGAAAGATGGTGAAAAAGATATAAAAACATACAAGATAGTAGGTTCAGAAGAAGCAGATATGAATTTGGGCAAAGTTTCAAATCTTTCACCTCTAGGCGCATCTCTTATAGGCAAAAAGAAAGGAGATACTTTTAGTTTCAATACTCCAAAGGGTAAAGCAAGTTACAAATTGATTTCTATAGAATAGATATAGTGTATAATACAAACATATGGCTTCTCTAGAAGAGCTTAAAGCAATACGTTTACAAAAATTAGAATTATTAAAAAAAGCAGGAATAAATCCTTTTCCAAGTAAGGTACCTAGGACTTTTTGTCTTGCTGATGCAAAAAACAATTTTGCAGAATATGAAAAAGAAAACAAAGAAGTATCTTTGGCTGGTAGAATAATGGCTATTAGAGGACAGGGAGCTATACTTTTTATTGTTTTATATGATGGTAAAGCAAAATTCCAAGCAGTTTTTAAAAAAGATGAAATAGAAGAGAATTCTTTCAAACTTTTTACAGATACTATTGATATAGGTGATTTTATATCTGTAACTGGAAAATTTTTTACAACTCAAAGAGGAGAGCAAAGTATTTTGGTAAAATCTTGGACTATAGCTAGTAAGTCTTTATTACCTTTACCTGAAAAATGGCATGGAATAAAAGATGATGATGAAAGATATAGAAAGAGATATTTGGATATTTTGATGAATGAGGAATTGCGAGATTTATTTATCAAAAAAGCAAAATTCTGGGATGTAACTAGAGAATTTCTAAAAGAAAAAGGATTTTTGGAAGTAGAAACTCCTACTTTAGAAATAACAACAGGTGGCGCAGAAGCTACTCCTTTCAAAACACATCACAATGATTATGATTTGGATGTTTATTTGAGAATATCTGTCGGAGAATTATGGCAAAAAAGACTTATGGCTGCCGGTTTTCCAAAGACATTTGAAATCGGTAGAATTTATAGAAATGAAGGATCAAGTCCAGAACATGCTCAGGAATTTACAAATATGGAATTTTATTGGTCATTTGCAGATTACAATGATGGTATGGAACTTGCTAGAGAAATGTATATAAAAATAGCCAAAGAAGTTTTTGGCACCACAAAGTTCACAACTAGAGGTCATACATTTGATCTTGCAGAAGAATGGAAAAAAATTGATTATTCAGATGAAATAAAAAAACAAACTGGTATAGATATAAAAACAGCTAGCGAAAAAGATATTATAAACAAATTGAAAGATTTGAAAGTAAATTATGAAGGAGAAAATAAAGAGAGATTGATAGATACTCTTTGGAAATTCTGTAGAAAAAATATTTCAGGTCCAGCTTTTCTAATAAATCATCCTATCTTGGTGGCTCCTCTTGCAAAAGAAATTGAAAATAAGGGAATAGTTCAGATGTTTCAGCCTATTTTGGCTGGAAGTGAAGTGGGTAGAGGATATTCAGAATTGAATGATCCAATAGATCAATACAATAGATTTTCTGAACAAAAGAAATTACTTGATTCAGGAGATACAGAAGCCATGATGGAGGATATGGAATTTGTTGAAATGCTCGAATACGGCATGCCTCCTACTTGTGGTTTTGGATTTGGAGAAAGACTTTTTGCTTTTATGGCCGATAAACCTCTTAGAGAATTACAGCTATTCCCATTAATGAGACCAAAGAATCAATAAAAAATCTAAATATTCTATTATTTTATTAAAAATCCCTCTAATTTTGAGGGATTTTTAATTTTAATTTAAACAAATTCATTATTCTTAAAAAATAAGATATTTTATAGGAAAAAGTGGATAACTTTGTTTGCAAATATGCATATTGTGGGATAAAATAGTAGACAAGTGGGAAGAAGTAGGAAATTAATTCTTTAAGGATATCGACTTTTAAGAATTTTTCTGAAAATTCTTCACAAGCATATGCTAATCGGAGAATATCTGCACACGATAGATGACAAAAGTAGAGTTTCTCTTCCTTCCAAATTTAGAAAGGAAATGGGAAACACTGTAGTCATAGCTCCCGGGATAGATAACTGTCTCTTCGTCTTTACTTTGAAGGGATGGAAAGAATTCGCGGAGAGATTATCGAGACCAGATTCTTCATCCGTTTTGCAAGCTGATAATCGTAACTTCAATCGTATTATTTTCGGTAGAGCTACCGAAGTTGAAGTCGATTCGATCGGACGCATTCTCATTCCTGTTCATCTTTGTGAGCATGCCGATATAAAAACAAAGGTAGCAATAATCGGCGTGTTAAATAGAGTTGAAATTTGGGATGAGAAAGTGTGGTCGTCGTATCGTACTACTGTTGAAAAGAAAACTGATGCTTTGGCAGAGAAGCTAGGTTCAGTTGGAATTCTATAGAAATATGATACACAAAACTGTTCTTTTACATGAATCAATTGACGGTTTGAATATACATCAAGGTGATGTGTATTTGGATGGTACTTTGGGTAGTGCAGGTCATGCTCAATACGCTTTAGAAAAACTAAACAATAAAATCACTGTTATAGGTTTGGATAAAGACATTGAAGCTTTGGAAAGATCAAAAAAAAGACTTGGATTATCTGAAAAAATAATATTGAAAGAGGGAAGTTATTCTGATGCTGACAAAATACTCGATGAATTGGGTATAAAAAAGGTAAATCGAGTAATGTTGGACTTGGGACTTTCTTCAGATCAATTCGAAACTTCTGGTAGAGGTTTTACTTTCAAAAATGATGAGCCTTTGATTATGTCTTTTAAAAAAGAATTGAAAGAAGATGATTTGACCGCATGGCAAATAGTAAATAATTGGGAAGAGTCAAATATCGCAGATATTATTTATGGATACGGAGAAGAAAAATATTCTAGAAGAATAGCTAAGGCAATAGTAAATTACCGTCAAAAGAAAAGTATAGAGACAACATCTGAATTGGTAGAAATAATAAATCAATCAGTTCCAGTTTTTTACAAAAGAGGAAGAATACATCCAGCTACAAGAACATTTCAGGCTCTAAGAATAGCTGTAAATGATGAATTAAATACTTTAAGCAAAGGATTAAAAGTTTGTTTTGAAAGATTGGATATTGGAGGAAGAATGGCTGTAATTTCTTTTCATAGTCTTGAAGATAGAATAGTAAAAAATTTTAATAAAGAAAAAGTATCAAATGATGAAGCGATTTTAATCAATAAAAAGCCAATAATACCGACACAACAAGAAATATTGGAGAATTCAAGATCAAGAAGTGCAAAATTAAGAATTATAGAAAAAATAAAATAATAAAATAAATTAAATAAAATATGACTCAGGTAATAGCTCAAAATATAAATATAGTTTTGAAAAATAGAGAGAGATTATTCTTTATTTTGATAGCTGGTATATTACTTTTTGTATCTAGTTATATTTATTTTGTTCATTCTGTGATAGTGAATGTTGTAGAAAGAGATAAAATAATAAAGAGTATACATCAAGAATCAACAACAATAAGTGAGTTGGAATCAAATTATTTTTCATTAAAAAATAAAATTAATTTGGAATTAGCTCATTCTAAAGGCTTTCAAGATTCTGAAGTAAGCACTTTTATTTCAAAGAAATCTTTAACAGCATTTGTTTCTCATAATGAACTCTAATTCTATTCTTAGAATAAGAATAATATTGATTATATTTTTCATTGTTTCTTTTATTATTATTGGAAAATTGTATTGGATACAAATAGTAAATGGAGAAGTATATGTTGAAAAAGCAAATAATCAATATTCTAGACCAAATACTGTAGTTTTTGATAGAGGTTCAATATTTTTTCAATTAAAAGATGGCACAAAAATCAGTGCTGCTAGTGTAAAAGATGGATATACTTTGGCTATTAATCCTAAAAAAATAAAAGATGCACAAGCAGTATACGATATATTATCAACATATATAAAACTCGATAAAGAATCTTTTTTAGAAAAAGCATATAAAACAGATGATCCATATGAAGAAATACAGAAAAAATTGGATAAAAATACTGGCGAACAAATTTCTGATTTGAAAATGGATGGAGTTATTGTGTCAAAAGATACTTGGAGAGTTTATCCTGCAGATTCTTTGGCTTCACAGACAATTGGTTTGACTGGATTTGATGGTACAAATAAAGTTGCTGGTAGATATGGACTTGAGAGATATTATGAAGATATTTTATTTAGAAATGAACCGGGTAATTATACAAATACTTTTGCTGAAATATTTTCTGATATAAAGAAATCGGTGTTTGAGAAAAAGACAAAAGAAGGCGATATTGTATCTACTATAGAGCCTACTGTAGAAGGATTTTTTGATAAAACTCTTCACGAAGTAAAGGATAAATGGCAATCAGATTCTATTGGAGGAATAATAATGGATCCAAATACCGGAAGTATTTATGCTATTTCTTCATTGCCAGATTTCAATCCAAACAATTTAAAAGATGTAAAAGATGCCAAGGTTTTTTCAAATCCAATTGTAGAAGATGGATATGAAATGGGTTCTATTATGAAACCATTGACCATGGTTTCTGGTATTGATCTTGGAGTAATAACAGAAAAAAGCACTTATGATGATAAAGGTTTTTTGGAATTGAATAGTAAAAAAATATCAAACTTTGATGGTAAGGCTAGAGGAGTTATACCTATGCAAGAAGTGCTCAGTCAATCATTAAACGTAGGTGCAGCTACAATTGCTCTCAAAATAGGTCATGAACAATTCTCAAAATATTTTAAAGATTTTGGTTTGGGTTCATTGACCGGTATAGATCAACCAAATGAACAAAAAGGTATTGTAAAAAACTTGGACAGTACAAGAGATATAGAAATAGCTACAGCTTCTTATGGTCAGGGTATTACTTTGACACCGATTCAAACTATTAGAGCTTTGTCTGTTTTGGCAAATGGTGGAATGCTTATTACTCCTCATATTGTAAAAGAAATAGAATATTTGGATGGTAGTTCAGATATTATAAATACATCAAAAGTTCAAGTATTAAAAAAGGAGAGTACGGATATCGTTACCAAAATGCTGGTAAAGGTTGTCGACACAGCTTTAAAGAAAGGACAAGTTAAAATGGACAGATATAGTATAGCCGCAAAAACCGGTACGCCTCAGATTGCAGATAATGTGAATGGAGGCTATTATAGTGATAGATACTTACATTCATTTTTTGGTTATTTTCCAGCTTATAACCCTAGATTTATTGTTTTCTTATACCATGTATATCCCAAAAATGTAGAGTATGCATCAGAGACTTTGACCGATCCATTTATCAAAATAGCCAAATTCCTTATAAATTATTACGAAATACCACCAGATAGATAATATGAAATCAATATTCAAAAAAATAATCGTTTCCTTATTGATTCTTGAATCAAAATTAATTTTAAAAAAATATAAACCAGAAATTATAGCTGTTACGGGAAGTGTTGGTAAAACATCTACAAAAGACGCTATATATACTGTAGTATCAAATCAATTTTACACTAGAAAAAGTGAAAAGAGTTTTAATAGTGAATTGGGAGTGCCCCTTACTATTTTAGGATGTCAAAATGGATGGAATGATCCTTTTATTTGGATAAAAAATCTTTTTGAAGGATTAGAATTAATTTTATTTAAATCAAAATATCCGAAATGTCTCGTATTAGAAGTCGGTGCAGATCATCCGAATGATATAAAAAACATTACAAAATGGTTAAAACCAGATATTTCTGTTATTACAAAAATCAGTGAAGTTCCCGTACATGTAGAATTTTTTCCTTCACCAGAAGCTGTACTTGAAGAAAAGATGTATTTGGCAAAAGCCCTAAAGAAAGATGGTGTATTGATAATTTCTCTCGATGATAGAAGAATTATAGAAGCTTCAAAAGATTTAAAAAATAAAATATTTACTTTTGGTATAAATAATCATGCAAATATAAATGCATCAGATATCAATATGGATATAAATGATGGTATTTGGTTCAAATTGAGTTTTGAAAATGAAAATGTTCCAGTAAATTTGAAGGGGGTACTTGGTATTCAACATATTTATCCTATTATTGCAGCTGCCGCTGTCGGTATTTCAAAAAATATTCCTATAGAAAAAATAATTGAATCAATAAAATCTCATATACCTCCGAAGGGAAGAATGAATATTTTGTCTGGAATAAACAATAGTAAAATAATTGATGATACATACAATTCATCACCAGATGCTTTGAAAGAGGCTTTATCTGTTTTATCAAAAATAAATTGTTCAGGTAGAAAAATTGCTGTTTTGGGAGATATGATGGAATTGGGAAAATTTTCTGCTGATGAACATAGAAAGGCTGGGGAATTGGCCATAAAATCATGTGATATTTTGATAACTGTAGGACCTAGAGCTCGTCTCATGAATGAAAAATCTATTCATTTTGATTCTTCAGTTCTTGCAGGCGAATATGTAAAAACTATTATTGCTGAAGGTGATATTGTTCTCATAAAGGGATCTCAGTCTATTAGATTGGAGAAGGCTGTAAAGATTTTGTTAAGTGATAGTTCAAAGTCAAAAGATTTATTGGTTAGACAAGAACCTGAGTGGCTTGCTAAGAAGTAGTTTTTATTTTATTGTATGGTGACGGCCCTATCGTCTATCGGCTAGGACGGAGCCTTCTCAAGGCTCAAAGCAGGGTT
>CAYTNX010000020.1:0-6078 GCA_964439365.1 uncultured Candidatus Saccharibacteria bacterium
GCCAGCCCAAGAATTTACTCTACCTGGAGCACTATCTGATTCATGAATTATTACTGGTATTTTTAATAGTCTAGCAGCAAATAAAGATGGAAAACTCGCATAACCACCTTTTGCAAAAACAACATCAGGATAAAGTCTAAAAATTTTTATTGTGGCAAAAATTACTCCATAAAGAGTTTTGAATAAATCACTAAAATTTAATAGAGAAAAATATCTTCTGATCTTACCAGCTGGTACTTGTATAAATTCTATTTCATTATCAAATAAAGCTCGAGCATTGTATTTGCCTGGAGCCATATAATAAAGTTTTGGTGGCAAAATCTTTTTTTCCTTGGCTTTTTCGTTTATGGCCTCGGCTATAGCTATCATCGGATAAAAATGTCCTCCTGTTCCGCCTCCTGTAAAAAGTATTTTCATTTTATTTAATAATTAAAATTTTTGGTATTTTGAAACATTGGCTATTATTCCTGTTGCTGCCAAAGTTATTATGAGTGCTGTACCACCATGACTTACAAATAAAAGTGGCATACCCGATAAAGGTATAATACCAAGCATAGAACAAATATTCATATACGATTCTATGGTAATAAGTATAGCAATTCCCAATACCATAAGTCCACCAAAATTGTCTTGAGCATGAACAGATATTTTTATGGTTTTAAATAAGAAAAATAAGAATAATAATATCAATCCCACACTTCCCACAAAACCGAATTCTTCAGCGCCCACAGCAAATATAGAATCACCTATTGGTTCTGGTAAATAATTGAATTTTTGAATACTTTGACCAAATCCTCTACCTGTATATCTTCCTGATCCTATAGCTATAAGTGATTGTTGTATTTGATATCCTGAACCTCTGGGATCGCTTGAGGGATTTATAAAGGTCATTATTCTCTGTCTTGCATAAGGTCTAAAATAAGCCACAGCACTAACAAGAGATAGGAGTACAAAACCTAATATAAACAAATATTTTATTCTAGCTCCTGCAGCAAATAACATAGCTATTCCTGTACCCGCTATAACTACAAGTGTATCTGTATCTGATTGACTCAATAATAATAAACTCAATATAAAGGTTATAAATAAATAAGGAAGAATCCCAGATTGGAATGTTGTGATTTTTTCTTTTACGCTAGAAAGCCATGCTGATAAATATATTATAAAAGCAATTTTAAGAAATTCAGATGGTTGAAATGTAATAAAACCCAAATCTATCCATCTAGAAGCCCCACCGTGATTTAGAGAAAATATAGGTATAAAGAGTAATATATTTATAAAAATAGCAAAAACAAAAATATAAAAAGAATATTTTTTCAGATTTTTATAAGGAATTTTTGACATAACAAAGAAAGCAATACATCCAGCTATTAAGCCGATGAGTTGTTTTATTGCTATAGAACTAAAACTCGCACCATCTTTTGCCAATAAACCCAAAGAAGCAGAAGAAAAAATAAGAAAACCGATTATGGTCAATAAAGATACTGATATTAGAAATAATTTATCAATTTTTAGACTCTTGTTCATCTTTTGTTTGAATTTTAAAATTATTTATATCATTTTTTACTGATTCAAAATCTGGCATTTCTTCTATTTTTGATATTCCTAAATATGACAACAATTCTAGAGTTGGTTTGTACAAGAAACTTCTTTGATCTTTTGGATTGTCTACTTTTTCTATCAATCCTCTTATAAGTAAATTTCTTATAATAAATTGTGAATTTACTCCTCTTATATAATCTATTTCTGCTCTAGATAAAGGACCTTGATAAATTATTATTGAAAGTGTTTCTAAGCCTGCTTTTCCTAGATCTTTTGTTAAATCTTCTTTTATTAAAAATTTAATTAATTCTGAATTTTCTTTTGATGTTCCTAATGTTATTTCATCGGAATTTTCAATTATGGTAATTCCTCTTCCTTTTAGGGATTGATGTAGCTTTGAAATAGCTTCTTTTATTTCATTTTCATCTTTTGAAAGTATGCTAGCTAGTTTTTTAATAGAAATAGGCTCGGCTTTCCAGAAAAGCACTGATTCTATTTGTGATTCTAAATTCATATTTGGTAAAGATTCCATAATATTTTTATTAATTATACCTTGGAACTCCTATTTCTTTGCTTTCAATGTTGATATCCCCAAAGTTATTGTCTTGTGATACATGTATAAGACCTTGTTTTACCAATTCTAGCATAGCCAGAAAACCTACAATCACATTTACCTTTTCTACTTTTTGTTCACCTTTATTCATACCTGAAAATTCACTAAATTTCATTTTTAAACCTTGAGATATTCTCTTTGTTAAATCATCTATCATTTCTTCGAGACTTATTACCTTCTTGATTATTGCTTTTGGTACCAATTCTTTTTTGGGTAATGATTTT
Source organism: uncultured Candidatus Saccharibacteria bacterium (assembly GCA_964439365.1). Lineage (GTDB taxonomy): Bacteria > Patescibacteriota > Minisyncoccia > Phycocordibacterales > PALSA-1337 > CAIOGI01. The sequence goes on from CAYTNX010000020.1 coordinate 2,380, forward strand.
ATTATATCTTTTATTGCTTGGGCTAATGAAAGTAAATTGGTTGATTCATGTGGAGAAAAAATGGGTGTTATGGGTTTCATCTGATACTGAGGAAATATAACTTTAACACCAAACATTTCTTGAACATGTTTACTAGCTTCTTTGATTCTTTTGTATATTTTTAGTCTCGTTTCCAAATCATGTATTCCCTCTTCTTCCTCTTCTGTTAGATTTAGGGCTGGCAAAAGAGATTTTGATTTTATAAGTAAAAGAGTAGAGGCGATAAGTATAAATTGAGCCGAATCAGCCATGGGTAGCTTTTCGAAGTTTTGTATATGGGCAATAAAATCATCAGTTACCTTCGATAAGGCTATGTCATTTATGAAAAGTTTTTTCTTTTCTACCAATGAAAGCAAAAGATCAAGAGGACCTTCAAAAGCTTCTGTTTTGATGGTAAATATTTCTGGCATGTATTTATTATATCAGAGAATATTTTTATTTATTTTGAGAGTAAATTGTCTATTCTGTTTATATCTCTAGGAAATAGAGTTGCTTCTTTTACATTTTCTATACCAAATAGCTTGGCTGTAAGTCTTTCCAATCCAAAACCAAATCCACCGTGTGGCGGCATTCCGTATTTGAATGCTTGCAAATAATAACTGAATTTCTCTGGATCCAATTTCTTTTCTTTCATTGAAGATATTAAATCATCGTAATTGTGTATTCTTTGAGCTCCAGTGGTTATTTCTACACCTCTAAAGAGCAAATCGAATCCTTTTGTATATGTAGGATCTTTTTCATCTCTATAAGTATAAAATGGTCTTTTTGCTGTTGGGAAATTTGTAATAAAGATAAAATCTGAATCAAATTTCTTTTTTGAATAATCACATAGCCATCTTTCATGTTCTGGATCTAGGTCGGGTTCATTTGTACAATCTTTTCCTGTCTCTTTTGTTATAAGCTCTTGAGCTTCCCTCAGGGTCATTTTTGGTATTTTTTCTGGTACTTTGGGAAGAGTAGCATTCCATATTTTGAAATCTTCAGAGCAGTTTTTCTCCAATTCTTTTATTGAATATGAAAGCCATTTATTTTCGATATCCATAATGTCATTGTGATCATTTATGAATCCCATTTCTATATCCAAACTTGTGTATTCATTCAAATGTCTTGTAGTGCTGTGTTTTTCTGCTCTATATACATTTCCTATAGCAAATACTCTTTCAAATACACCAACCATTATTTGTTTGTATAATTGTGGACTTTGAGCCAAGTGAGCAATGTGTTTGAAATAAGTAACATCAAAGGAATTTGCTCCTCCTTCAGCGTCATCACCTATGAGTTTTGGTGCCTGAAATTCTGTAAAACCTTCACTATTGAAAAAGTCTCTAAAAGTTTTTGTTATTTGTGCTTGAACTTTGAAAACAGATACATATTTTTCTCTTCTTAATGTAAGAGGAAGTGTGTCTAAATGAGTATCTATATTTATCTCAGCATCTTTATCAAAAGGTAATTCTTTTGCGGCAGATAATACGTCTATTTTGAGTATTTCCAATTCTATATTTCCATTCAATTTGTCTTTTTGAATATTTTTTTCAGGTCTATTATTTACTTTCCCATGAACTTTCACTACCCATTCAGGGCGTATTTTGACACCTATTTCATGAGCTTCTTTTGCATTTGGTAGAATAACCCCCTGTACTTTTCCTGTTTTGTCTCTAAAATCAAGGAATATGAGCTTGCCTTGATCTCTACGTATATCTACCCATCCAGAGATAGAGACTTCTTTACCAATATGCTCTTTTAGATCTTTAATATATATTCTTTGCATACGAAACATAATATCAAAAAATCAATTATTTTGCCATTTCGATGATTTGATTATATTTTATAAATTTTCTGGTCTAATATTGAATTCATTTTCAAATTCATCGTTCTCTTCTATATTTTCTAAATCTTTTAGTATGGATTGGCAATTGTATTCTTTTAATTCTGATATATCAGCCCTAGCTTCATCTATGTCTTCTTGCATATGTATAAGATCTATCTTTATTTCTTGAATGCTACTACTCAATATATCTACCTTTTTATCTATACGAGCTAAAGCCCCCAAAACAAAAGTACATTGTTCTTTATCCATAATTTTTATTTTATTAAATAATAAAATTATTATAGATTATGACGATAAAGAAGATTTAAAATTCTTTTAAAGAATTGATCAAGATTTATAGTACGCCTATAGCTTTTTTAATAGTCAAAAGCTTTTCATTTGCTTTTTTATTTGCTTCTATTGAACCTTTTTTCAATATATCAAATATCATATCCATGTTTTTTGATAATTCATCCCTCTTCTCTCTCATTGGTTTTATGAAATTATTCAAATCTTCTATTAGTATTTCTTTTAGAATTTTGTATTTACCTTTATTTTCTTCGTATATTTTTTTCAAATCGCTTTCATTTCTTATAAGTTTGTGAATATTGTATACATTTGTTGGTGTATCTCCACTAGAATCTGTGACTATACTCATCACTGATTTTATTATTTCTTCTCTGCTTGAAAAAAGAGGTATTGTATTTCCATAACTTTTTGACATTTTTTGACCATCTGTTCCTGGAACTATAGCTACATTTTCTAAAATCAAATGTTCGGGAAGTTTGAAAGTTTCTCCGTAAATGTTATTAAATTTTTGAGCTGTATCTCTAGTGTACTCTATGTGTTGTTTTTGATCTTGACCAACGGGAACGGTATCTGTGTCATAAAGTAAAATATCTGAAGCCATAAGCATTGGATAATTAAATGTACCAACACTTATTTCTTTGTCCTTTGCTTCTGCATCCTTAAAGGCATGTGCGCGCATTAGATATGGCATTGTCGTAATGGTATCAAATATCCATGCCAATTCTGTATGAGCCGATACATCTGATTGTTTGAATATAATTGATTTATTTGTATCCAAGCCTATTGCAATATAGTCCAATGCTAAATTTAGAGTATTTTCATGCATTTCTTTTGCATTATTTATGAAATTTAATCCATGATAATCAGCTATCATAAATAAACAATCGTATTTTTCACTATTTTGTAAGTCTACAAATTGTTTCATTGCTCCAAAATAGTTTCCAATATGAGGTTTTCCTGTAGGTTTTACTCCTGAAAGTAATATTTTTTTCATAAATATTATTATAACATATTCAATTAAACACTTCGCGAATTCTCTACACTATATGCCTTCATTTTTTAATTCCTCAATCAATCTCTGAGCTGTTTTTGATAATTTCTTAGGCATATTAACTTTTGTGATTATAAGCAAATCACCTCTTTTTCCTGTTCTTTCTGAAGGAACTCCCTTTTGTTTTATTCTCAATATTTCATTATGTGTTGTTCCAGCGGGTATTTTTAATTCTATTTTTCCTTCTAATGTTTCAATTTCCAAAACAGCTCCAAGTAATGCAGTACTTAGTTTTAATGGTAATTCCATAATAAGATTGAATCCTTCTTTACGAAATACTTTGTGTTCAGGAACCCATACACGAACAATAAGATCTCCTTTTCCTCCAGGACCATCTTCTCCTTTTCCTTGAACTCTAAGTCCTTGTCCATTCTCAATTCCAGGAGGAATGGTTATTATTAATTTTTCTTTATTTACATTTATTTCTTTTTCAATACCAAAAATTGATTCTTTGAAAGATAATTGAACATCAACGGTAATATTCAAACCCTTT
>CAYTNX010000020.1:6088-7893 GCA_964439365.1 uncultured Candidatus Saccharibacteria bacterium
GTTCCGTCCGCGCCAGATGCGGGTGTTCACCGGCGATGCGCAGCCGGTTGCGGTGCCCGAGAAGCAGGCTTTCCTGTTCTAGGCTTGAGCCTCGGAATCCGTTAATTCACAATAGTTATATTTTTGTGAAAATTGATTCTTTGAAAGACAATTGAACATCCACAGTGATATTGAGACCCTTTTTTGGTCTTTTGCTTCCACCAAAAAATTCTCCAAAAATATCTCCTAAATCAAATTCAAAAGCCTGACCATTTTGTCCCTGATATTGTCTGGTAAAATTTGAAAAATCAAATCCACCAAAACCTTGTCCTCCAAATCCGCCTTGCCCAGGATTAAATCCACTAGGACCAGCTGATCCAAATGTATCGTATTGCTGACGTTTCTGATCGTCAGAAAGTATAGTATAGGCTTCATTTATCTCTTTGAATTTTTTATCATCTCCATTGTTTTTGTCTGGATGATATTCATGTGCGAGTTTTCTAAAGGCCTTTTTTATATCCTCTTTTGAAGCATTCCTTTCAATTCCAAGGGTTTTGTAATAATCATTTGACATGGGCATGATTATAGCAAATTTAGTGATAATTTTAACTATTGATTTTTATATTGTAATGTGATGGTATTGGTGATATTAAAGTACCCTACAGTCCCAATTATCATGGTACTTTTATTATTTACTTTGTATAATATTTCTTATTAATAATTACTAATCTTCAACTTTCTATACTCAAACCAGACTTTAAGAAAGTATATTAGGAGTGGTATAGTAACTATAATAATGAAAGGCACCATAAACTTTCCAGTTTTTTCATAATCAAATATAAGTACAATTCCTTCACATATTAGGCACCAAAGAATAAATACTCCAGTTAATTTTAGCTTATAAGACGCACGAACTAAAGGAGATGTAGAATTTCTATATCTAAACATCAATATAACTGACACAAGTATTGCCACTGCATTTACATAATTTAAATATTCCATATATTTATCAAAATATAATCTTAGTAATAAATTAAAACCATTATAACAAATAAATTAAAGTGTGACTAAGTTTTTTTATCTAAACAACAAACCCGCATTATCTGCGGGTTTGTTGTTTTACACTCAACCTATTTTTTATTTTTTCTCCTTAAACTCAGCATCCTTTACATCATCACTATTATCTTTTGATTCTGTACTTTCTCCAGAAGGTGGTGTTTGCTGACTCTGTGCTTTAGAAAGTATTTCACCTATTTTTGATAATTCTGATGAAAGACTTTCAGTTGCCTTTTTTAATGCAATTGGATCGGTGCTTTCCTTGGTTGTTTTTACATCTGCTATTTTGTCTTCAATTGATTTTCTCAAATCAGCAGGTACTTTTTCACCGGCATCCTTTAGAGATTTTTCTGAAGTATAAATCAATTGTTCAGCAATGTTTTTTGCCTCGACCATTTCTTTTTTCTTTGCATCATCCGCTGCATGCATTTCAGCTTCTTTTTTCATTTTCTCAACCTCATCTTTTGAAAGTCCTGAGCTAGCAGTGATTTTTATGCTATTTGCTTTGTTTGTGGCTTTATCTTTTGCTGTAACATTTAATATGCCGTTAGCATCAAGGTCAAAAGTAACCTCTACCTGTGGTATACCTCTAGGAGCAGGTGCTATACCGTCTAGTATAAATCTTCCTAATGACTTATTATCGGCCGCCATAGGTCTTTCTCCTTGTGTTATGTGTATTTCCACAGAAGTCTGATTGTCGGCTGCTGTAGAGAATATTTGAGACTTCTGAGTAGGTATTGTTGTGTTTTTTTCAATTAGTTTTGTGTCTT
>CAYTNX010000021.1:0-7489 GCA_964439365.1 uncultured Candidatus Saccharibacteria bacterium
AATGGCACACCATTGCCACCCATCATCCCCGGCACCCTCGATTTTGCCTTCGGTTACTAGCTTTTCACAAGGCAAAAACCATCATCAAAGCACAGAAAACCTCTGTCGCAAGATGGTGGTTTTCTTTTTATAAAAAATTATAAAAAACCCATTTGACATTAAGATGTTTATCTGATATGATGTAGAAGGTTTAGCTTTTCGATATTGTAACGAGGCTCTGAAAGGAAGCCTAGTGTTCCACGAACAATACACGAAGATCAAGCTTATGATTAGACTTTGCTGCTTTCTGCTCTGTATCGGACTTGCTTGGTTCGTAACCTCAAAGGATAAGAAGGATTTCCTCTACGGACTGATCATGTTCCTGGTGGGAGCGGCTGGAACTGTCATTTTCTGGTTCAAGCCCTTCTGATAACCCATCAACAGACCCATCATCACGATGGGTCTTTCTTTTTTACAAATTTTTTACAAAAAACCACCGCAAAACGGTGGTTTGTGAATGTGATTGAAATCACATTAGCAATTCAAATATTCGAATACATCCCTGACTGAATAGGAGCCATTCGAATTTGTAATAAGTGATTTGATGAAAGAAAAGTCATCTCCCAAAGTGACTATAGGAGGCTCATCCGTATCACTCAGACCGGCAGTAGATATGAGACCATTGCAAATACAATTCCTACCTACTGCTTCCGATTCACTTCCCCCTTTATTCAAAAAATCATCAGGAGGAGAGGCGGGGCATCGATATCCAATAGTCCCATCAGGTTTTTCATACAAAGAAACAAGAGCTCCCTGATCGCATACGCGCCGTCTTTCTTTGTAAACCTTTTCTTCAGACAAGGTTCCATCAAGATCTACAACCTTGAATGGAAAACCCGTGGGAGAAGCTCGCATATCAGTGATAATTCTCAGCTTATCCTCAAAAGCCAAAGAAATGATTCTTTTGCGAAGAGATTCGTCCATACCACTCTCTCTTGATAGTGCAAAAATAGTGCCAATCTGAACACCACTAGCACCAAGAGAAAGAGCGAGTTCTATCTTTTCAACAGAAGCATATGAACCACCAATCCAAAAAGGTAGTCCGTGCTGAGAAATTTTACGATAATCGATAGCGTCTTTTTCACCATAACAAATAGATACCGTACCATCATCTCTTGTCAGACGAGTTCTTGGGGGAGCATTATGACCACCAGCAGTCGGCTCCTCAATACAAAACCCTTGAACACTTCCCTTGGGAAGTTTGGTCATAAAAATCGATGCGAGCAAATTTGAAGAGATAATCGGTATGAAATCTGGTAATTTCATAGAAGGAAGATCTGCTTCAAAAAAATCCACCGGATCAAATGTCATGGTATGAAATTTGATCTTTTCACCAATGACGGGGATTTTGTAGCTAGCAACATTGCCAGCCAGCACAGCTCTCAATACATCTGGTATTGCAAGCGGAATGCCTGCACCCATAGTGATAAAATCCACACCGGCCAGCATTGCGCCGACAATGGAGTAGATATGCGGCATCGATATCTTTTCGAGATAATTGATGCCGACAGGTTTGTCATGCCCTTCCTTTGCCAACCACACAAAAGCGTAATTTGCACAAATAGTAAGAGCAATGAGTAAACGAGATGGATTTATGCTGAAAACTGGAGCATGCCTTATCGGAGAACCAGCCTTGCGACCTCCCTCGATATAAAACTCATCCAAGACGAGTTTTGAAATTTTGGGAAATGGAAAATGCGAAAGAGCTCTGCGATAATGTCCACCCGAATCACCACGCTGAAGTATGGTGGCAAGAATACGCTCCGGAGCCACTCCAGAAACCGTACCATAGCCACCTAGACGAGAAACGGCATTTGCCAGAAAAGGCGAAGAAATGTAAACACCCATTCCACCCTGACGAATAGTTCCGTTGGGAAATTTGGCTGTTTTTTTCATAAAATCAGTCTATATTTTTTATGTACTTTTTCTGTGTCTATAATAACACGAATAAAAGACTACAAATCTACTGAGAAATAAATTACTTTATTGAAAAGAAATAAATCAAAACCAAAATTCCTAAAATAATTCGATAATAAGCAAATGGTATAAAATTATTATTTTTTATATATTTAATAAAGAATTTAATTACAAATAAAGCCATCACAAAAGAAACTACAAAGCCAATAAAAAGCAAAATGAATTGATATTGAGTAATACTGAAACCATGTTTTAATAAACTATAAGAAGAAGCAGCTATCATAGTAGGAATAGCAAGATAAAAAGAAAAATCTACAGCAATCTCTCTGGAAGAACCGAGAAGAATAGAACCTATTATTGTAGAAGCAGATCTAGATGTTCCAGGAATAATAGAAAAACACTGTATTAAACCTATAAGAAAAGCATTTTTGAAAGAAATTTCTGAAATTGAATTTATACTATTCTGATTTATTTTTTTATTTTCAACAATCAATAAAATAATACCTCCCAAGATAAGAGTAATAGCGACTACCCAAGGATTAAAAAGTTTATTTTGAATAATACCACCAAATAAACCGCCAATTATTATTACAGGAATTACTCCAACAATAACCCTATACCAGATTTTCATTATTTCTCCCCTCTTTAATTCATCTTTAACAAAAGGAGATATTTTTGACCAGAAAAAAACAATTACAGCCAAAATAGCACCCAATTGTATAAATATATCGAAAGTCTTTGTAAATGAATCATCAAAACTAATCCATTGATTTAGTAATATCAAATGTCCTGTAGATGAAATAGGTAAAAATTCTGTTATGCCCTCTACTAGGCCCAAAATTAAAGATTTTAAAATATCCAAAAACATGGATTTAATTGTTAATTATTTGATAAGAGTATAACATATATACAAATACCATGAATGAAAAATCATACAGAAATGCTGCGTCAATAATATTTCACGTAATAATAGGTTTTATTATTGGATGGTTATTGCATGCAAACTATATACAATCAAACAAATTTAAATTGCATGAAATAAGAGAGTATCCAAACAAATATCATTATATAAACCCATTACTTTTTATAGATACAAATAAAACAAATAAACCTTTTGATAAATTAAATTACAGAATAAGTCAAAGAATTGAAAGCGCCAAAGAAAATGGTGATGCTTGTGATGTTTCTATATATTTTCGAGAATTAAATACAGGAATGTGGACTGGAATCGATGAAAACGAAGTATACGAACCTGGAAGTATGCTGAAAGTTTTAATAATGATGAGTTATTTAAAGAAAATTGATTCAGATCCAGCCCTAATGGACAAAAAATTAAACTATGTACCTTCCATTGACCCCGGTCAATTCTATAAACCAGAAAAAAATCTAGCAGCAGGATCATATAGCGTCGGAGAATTATTGGAGCATATGATAAAATATTCCGACAATTCTTCAGCAATGTTACTTTTAGGAAATAATAAAGATGGTTTTTTGGATACTTACAAAACTCTAGATTTACCAGAAATACCTGAATCTAAAAATATAGATTATATGTCACCAAAATCATATTCATCTATTTTTAGAACTCTATTTAATGCATCATATTTATCAAAAAATCTATCGGAACAGGCATTGATATTGCTAAGTGATACTACATTCAAAAAAGGTTTGGTATCAAGCTTACCAACAAATACAATAGTCGCTCATAAATTTGGAGAATTTTCATTTTCAGAACAAACCGGTTCAGTTCTATCTAGAGAATTACATGATTGTGGAATAGTTTATTATCCAGGAAATCCATATTTTATTTGCATAATGACAAGGGGTTATGATTTCTCAAAATTAGAGAAAATAATTTCAGATATATCAAAAATAACATATGATGTTATAGATAGAAAAAATTGATTCACTATTCCTTCAAATATTGACTTATTTACACATATATGTTAAAAAGATTTTGGAGGAAATCATCATAAAAAGATGAAAAAACGACATGAGGATTGGAGAATTCCACGAACAACTGACAATGTCCCAACATTCTGGGAAACGATCAAGTATCACCTCTCGGAATCCGGACTCAAGGAAGTAATCGAGAAGTATCCGTTTCTGAGAGAAGAAGCTGAGCTTATATTGCGGTTCCACCCACAAAAAGCAATATCGGCCAGAGAGTACGTTGGTTTCTCGAAAGGAGACAAGGTCTTGTATATCGGAGGATATTTCAAAGACCTTGGCAACGGAAAAATCCTTACCGTTGAGGAAACCCCGATAGGTTCTGCTGTCAGGGGAATCATCTGTGTTTCCGAAGAAAAAGGATCAGTTTTTATGGTAATGGTCAGCGAGATTAAGCTGGTTCCAGCCACTACCGTAATTCAGAATTTTTAGCAGAAGCGCCACCTTCCCCCATCAGTTTCTAACTGATGGGGGTATTCTTTTATAAAAAATAATATTAAAAAGCATAACTAAGGTTTTATTATGCATAATAATAGAATATAATTATGTGAGTCTAAATTAATAATCAATTTTTTATATGAAAAAAATACACGAAAGTTTAATGGGTAGATACAATTGGTATAGAGACTGGCATCAAAAACCAAATGTTAATACAGAACACTGGATAGCATTTATTTTAATTTCAATCTCTGTATCAGTTGTGTTTATGATAAATATATTATCAAACTACGACATATCAGACATACCAAATACAGCACTTGTAATAACTTCAGATATGGAAAGTATTGATACGGTAAATAATCAACTCAAAAATGAAGTTAAGAAATTTGAAACGTCAACATCTACAAAAAAGAGACAGAGTTCAGATAAGCTTAAAAATATACTAGAAAAAAGACAGAGAAAGATATTAAATAAGATGCAAAATGGTGATAAAGACCTAAATAGCTATTTCCTATCAGATGAAGAGTCAAAAAAATTACCTAGTGAATTACAGCCATATGTAGAAAGAAAATTATCAACATCTGGAGATATGAATGCTATATATGTTGATACCCTATCTGAAGATCAGTCTAGAATTGATTATGAATTAAGTGTTAGTGGTTCAACATCAACTCAAAAATATAATGTATACTTTGAAAAAGGTAAAAATCCTCTAATAAGTGGCAAGGTAAGAGCACATGTAAAAGGAAGAGCACTTTCAAATAATATCTTTGTTACAGCAGCTGATGGTGCAACATCTACTGTTACAGTAACACCTACAGTAACCGCGACAGCATCAGCTGCTAGTGTATCAGGAGTTAAAAAATTATTAGTGATTCTAATAAACTTTAAAGATAATCCTGCAGTACCGTATCCTAAGAGCACTGTTTATAATAGTGTATTCACAAATCCAGATTCAACAAATGCACTTATAAAAGAGGGATCAAATAATCTAGTATCAATAGCTGGAGATGTAACTGATTGGGTTACTATAGACGCAACATCAACATCAGCATGTGAATATTGGACATGGGGTAGAACAGCAGATCAGGCTGCAAAATTGGCCGGATACACCACGACAAATTATAACTACATAATGTATTACATAAATGGTTCTGCTAGCTGTAATTGGGGTGGTATGGCTTATGTAGGAGGTAATAGATCATATATAAATGGAGTATATGCAGCACATGGCAGTAAAGCTCATGAACTTGGACACAATTTTGGTGCATGGCATTCAGGTTTCTTAAATTGTGGAACTCAGCAAATAAGTACCTCATGTAGCTTTGATGGATATGGTGAATATGTTGCAAAAATGGGAGGTGCAAATAATTATCAATTCAACGCATTGAATAGAAGTCAATTTGGATGGATACCACCAAGTCAGGTAAAAACAATAACAACTAGTGGTACTTATACCATTTCTTCAGATTACTCAACTTCTCTCACAAATCCACAAATTATTAAAATAGGAAAAAGAAATGCTTCAAATTTATTCTATTATATAACCTTCAAACAAGCTCTAGGATTTAATAGAAGCACTCCAGCCGGAGATACAAAGGGTGTAACCGTATATGAATGGGATGGAGCATATTTTACAAAGATGCTTACAATGACTCCTGGTGGTGGATATACAAATGCAGCTCTATGGGATGGTGGTGTATTCAATGATACTATTAATAATATAAAAATAACTCAGTTATCTCATGCTACAGATTCTGCAACAATCACCATTGATTTTGGTGATTTAGTAAATGCGACATGTACCCCATCCAAACCAATCGCCTCAATAACACCTTCAACACAAACAACTGAATCTGGTAAATTGGTAACATACAAACTATCAGTAACAAACAAGAATAGTTTTGAATGTGCTCCTGCTTCATATTCAGTAACACCTTCATTGTCTTCAGGATTTACTGCTTCAACAACAAGTATCAATCTAAACTCTGGTTCAACAACAGTTATAGATATGGCAGTGCTTTCTACAAAAGGTACAGTAAATGGTAATTACCCTGTTTCAGTGAATGTAGTGGATAAAGGTAATTCTGCAATGAATACAAATGCTGCGGGTACACTTACAATATTGAATCCGATCATACCTGTTTGTGCTCCAGCGAATCCTCTAGTCTCTGTTTCCCCAACATCTCAAACCACAGAATCAGGTAAATCGCTTGTTTATAAAATATATGCCACAAACAAAAATAGTCCTGAATGTAAAACAACAACATATACAATTACTCAAAAGTGGACTAGCGCAGACTTTAGTATTTCTTCAACATCTATAATACTCGCATCAGGAGCTTCAAATTCAGCTGATGTAACAGTAACCTCAAAGAAAGGAGTAGTGGATGGAGTTTATCCTCTATCAATATCAATAAATGACAGTGTGAATTCTACTTATAGCTCTCTAATATCAGCAAACTTTATAATCAAAAACCCAATAGTACCAGTATGTGTTCCATCCAAACCAATCGCCTCAATAACACCTTCAACACAAACAACTGAATCTGGTAAATTGGTAACATACAAACTATCAGTAACAAACAAGAATAGTTTTGAATGTGCTCCTGCTTCATATTCAGTAACACCTTCATTGTCTTCAGGATTTACTGCTTCAACAACAAGTATCAATCTAAACTCTGGTTCAACAACAGTTATAGATATGGCAGTGCTTTCTACAAAAGGTACAGTAAATGGTAATTACCCTGTTTCAGTGAATGTAGTGGATAAAGGTAATTCTGCAATGAATACAAATGCTGCGGGTACACTTACAATATTGAATCCGATCATACCTGTTTGTGCTCCGGCGAATCCTTTGGTTTATATCTCACCAGTATCCTTATCAGCTGGTACAAGTAGATCAGTAACATACAAACTAACAGTTACAAACAAAAATAGTCCTGAATGTAAAACAACAACATATACAATTACTCCACAATTCAAAGAAACAACCCTGAGCGCATCACCCACATCAATAAGCCTTGCATCAGGAGCTTCAAATTCAATTGATATTCTTGTTAATTTGGCAAAGGTGATGACTGACGGAACTTATACAGTTTCTGTATCAGCAAAAGATAGTGTGAATACAGCATTCGGCTCT
>CAYTNX010000022.1:0-4070 GCA_964439365.1 uncultured Candidatus Saccharibacteria bacterium
TACGGCTCAGGATACCTTGAAAAGAGTTTTTGTTGTAATGGGTGAGCCAAAAGCTTCTCTATTTTTAACCCAGAGAATAAATGATGAATTGGGTCTTAAGGCTATATATCCAGAAAGATTAAAAAAATACGAGATCTAGTTTTAAACAAACAAAAAACACGGTACTTATAATACCGTGTTTTTTGTTTTGATATATTTAAGCAACTTTCTTTACTATAGCTTCAAAAGATTTAGGATTTTCTTCTGCCAATGTAGATAGTATTTTTCTATCAATAGCGATATTTGCTTTTTTCAATTTTCCGATGAATTTGCTGTATGAAAGTGGGGTAGTCATATTTCTCAATGCTGCATTTATTCTTACATTCCACAATCTTCTAAAATCACCTTTCTTGTCTCTTCTGTGAGCAAAAGCATAGGCACCAGCATGAGAAATAGCTTCATATGCATTTCTCTCTGTTTTACTTCTTCTAAAACGATAGCCTTTTACTTGGCTAAGTATATTTTTTCTTGTTTTTAATGCGTGAACTCCTTTCTTAACTCTTGTCATGGTATTTAAATTATTTCTGTAATTATTATGCGTTTAATAGGAAACGACTCTTTTCCTTATTTGTCATTGAAAATTCCATATTTCTTTTCTTTGAAAGCTGCGCTCTTCTTCTTTCTTTGGAATTGAAATGGTTCTGACCCTTTGATCTGGCCAATATTTTTCCACTTCTAGTAACTTTTAATCTTTTTAAATATGATTTATTTGTTTTCATAATATTATTCTTAACTAAATGACTATTTCTTTTCGATAACAATAGACAATCCCTTTGGTCCCTTTGTTGAGGGAACTGAAATCTTGTATTCAGTTGTAATCAGTTTAAGTACTCGATCCATTCTTTCTGTTAGAAAGTTCATATCCATAAACTTGGATCTACCTATGAGATAAAGATCAATTTTTACTCTATTGCCTTCTTTAAGCCATTCTGAGGCCTTTTTAGCTTTGAGTTCTAGATCATGTTCTCCTGTACCGATTTTGACCTGAATATTCTTCAATTCTGATGTCTGAGTGCGTGATTTTGCTACCTTTTGCTTCTTCTTTTCGTCGTATTGAAATTTACCATAATCCATGATTTTTGCAACTGGTGGAGTTGCATTTGGTGAAATTTCAATAAGATCAAGATTTCTAGCTTGAGCCTGCTTTAAAGCCTCAGCCAAAGATATAACACCTAGATTTTCGCCATCCTCCGTAATGACACGTAATTCTGGCGCTTTTATGAAGTTATTTATTCTTACTTTTTGTTGTGCACTCATTTGAAATGAACCTTATTTATAGCATATTTTTATTTTCTTGTCTATCTTTTTTTAGAAAAAGCTTCTTATAAATTTTATAAAGAATCCAGCTAGTTTTTCTACCCAATAACGATTATTCCATTCGTCTAGAGTTATTTGTCTACAATTCTTTATTTCATTTATAAAATCATTTTTAAATTCATCTGCCATTTGTCTATTTGTAGATACAAGATTTGCTTCAAAGTTGTATAAAAGACTTACATGATCCATATTTAATGTTCCTATACTAGACCAATAATCATCTATTACTATAGTTTTACTATGAAGCATTCTGTCTTTGTATAAAAATATTTTTACCCCAGATTTGAGCATGCTATTGAAAAAAGTACCAGCAGCGATGTCTACTACGGGATGATCTGATTTTTCTGGAATCATAAGTTTTATATCTACACCTCTACGTGAAGCCAATCTCAATGCTCTTGCTAGTCTATGTGTGGGTACAAAATAGGGGGTTGCTATGTATACATATTTATTAGAATTTTTTATTACTTCTATAGTTTTATTGTAAAGTTTTCGTTGTTTTGGTAATGGACTATTTGTTAGGTATGAGAATTCATAATTGTTCTTGATGGTTTTTATTTTCTTATTCAAATATCTTCTTTTATTTGCTCTATTCCACATTTTTTCAAAGGCAGATTGCATTTCATTTACAATTGATCCTTCAACTTTTATATTTGTATCTCTCCAATCTTTCATTTTTTCGCAAAGACAAATACTACCGGTAAAAGCTACTTTATTATCTATTACTATTGTTCTTCTATGATTTCTAAAATACCAAGAACGATAATTTGTTACTTCAAATATTGAGGGAAGTAGGGTCTTGAAAAATAATAATTGAATTCCTTTTTTCTTGAGATTTTCTATGGTATTTGTACCGAAAAAACTAAAACTACCAGCGGCATCCCATAGGAATCTTATTTGTACTCCTTCTTTTGC
This sequence comes from uncultured Candidatus Saccharibacteria bacterium, assembly GCA_964439365.1. GTDB lineage: Bacteria > Patescibacteriota > Minisyncoccia > Phycocordibacterales > PALSA-1337 > CAIOGI01. The sequence continues at coordinate 2,272 of CAYTNX010000022.1, forward strand.
TTTCTTTGAACAAATCTCTATTAATTTATTACTAAAATTATCTGGTATAAAAATGAATTGTTCCAAATCGATAGTTTTTTGAGCCTTTTCACATGATTCCAAAATGCTATTTAAGGTCTCTTCATTTGATTTAAATATTTTCCATGAAGTTTCATTCATGCATTAAAGTATACTCTTATGTAAATAAAAGGGAATATTATTTGATTTTAGTTTGATATTGACTTAATATTTTATTAGACAATTTAAAAAAGGAGTATATATGAGTAAATGGTTACTTTCACCAGCTCATATCTGGGATAGAGATATGCCTGCATATGAGGCAAGGATTTTGTCTGGTGTTCCGAAGAAGAAAAAAAAAGAAAAAAAGATCAGAAAGATTGTGAGGGAACTTCAGCAAGATGTTCCTTTGGAGGATTATGAGGTTTTGGAATATGTGGGTCACAACAAAAAGTGTCCACATTGCGGGTTCAAGCTCGGAGATGAAAGTGTCTTTGTTCTCCGTGTTAGAACTGTAGACGGTCCCCAAAACAAAACTGTCTACATTTGTCATGATTGCAGAAATATTTCAAGGTGATTCATTCACCTAAGCCAAGCGTTGAGAATTACTTCTTAACGCTTGTTTCTATATATATTAAATTCAATGTAGAATATGTATATGCAAGATATTACATTTATAATAGCAGTTATGGTTTTTGTTTTTATATTTTGGGGTCCACATACAAAGTCTTCAAAACCGAAAGATGATAAAAAGGGGAAGAAGTAGATAGTTTTCTTATAAAAGACATTGATTGACATATTATAAATATTATGTTATCATCTAAAAAGTTCTTTGAAGGGTGTGTCGGTTGAGTTTGGAAGAAAGATCGTAATTAACTGTTTGGCGTTTCGTCAAGCAGATTATGGACTTTCACTAAACTCAACAAAACACACAATGAAAAAAACACGTTACTTGATATTGATGGATGTTATTGGATGGGCGACCACAATTGCCTTGGCTTGCAGTTCAAAAAGCCTGTGGTTCTTGGGTGTGATGATGTTCTATCTTGTTATCCGCCTGTCATGCACGGACAAAATCCGGGGGATCTAAAAAATAACTTAAAACCAAAGAGTCTTTAGAGGGGATACGAGAAAAATGAAAAATTTCGAAAAATCTCTTCGGCACATTGCTGAAACATACACCCAAAGTGGTCTGATCATCGGTACGATGTGGCTTGCTGTGGAAGCGGTCTGTATCGTGTTCTTCGTTCTGATGACGATCTATTTCGGTGTCCATTGGGTGATGTATTGGCTTCTGCGTGTGCTCTTCGGCAAAAATGCTTCGGCATTCCTTCTTAACGAAGAAGGAAAGGTGGCTCTTCATAGTAGTAAACCTGCTTGGTGAAGTAACCATGACGCAAGTCTAAAACTTTCAAACAAGACGCACGACCTTCGGGTATGGCGTCTTTTTATATTCTTTTAATTGTCTGTGGAGATGGGTGTAGCAGATAGCTCCAGCAGCCAAAAATAAAATGCCCTTGCGGGCACTTCATTTTTGTCTGTGGAGATGGGCGGAATCGAACCGCCGTGCAGATGAAATCTAATATTGCTTCTACATTGTATAGAAAACTTTCTTGAGGTTTTTAATCTCTTTTAACTTATATACTATAAAGTAAACAAAATATATATAAGCGATTCCCATAATTTCAAATCATGCACAGGGAAGAGGACATGATTCTAGTTGATGTTTATTTCACGCCTACATTATTCTCAACGCATAGTGTGGAATGTCGCTTCAGCCTTAGTTAGAGCGCAAGTAAAGT
>CAYTNX010000022.1:4080-6065 GCA_964439365.1 uncultured Candidatus Saccharibacteria bacterium
TGTGTTAGCAGTTAACATTTTCCATCAGTTTTAAAAGATAATGGAGCTTTACAATGCACAATATGAAGTACCTCAACTGTCGAGGCCTTTCATCCCCATATACTTTTTTCAAAGTCCTAATGATTACTAAATTCTCTTCGAATATCTCGGTCCGTATCTCGCTTTTTTATATCTTCTCTTTTATCGTATTTTTTCTTTCCTCTGACTATTGCGATTTGAACCTTGATTTTCTTACCTTTACTATACACTGAAATAGGTACTATTGTCAAACCTTTTTTTGATTCCAATGATGCAAGTTTTTGTATTTCAGGTTTTGTTAATAGAATTTTTCTATTTCTTTTTGAATCATAATCTGAGGGTGTGTTTTTTTCTTGATATGCAGGTATATTTGAAGAAATTAGAAAAGCCTCTCTGCCTCTTACGGTTATATGTGATCCTACTAATGATCCTTGTTTATTTCTTAGACTCTTAACTTCAAAACCCAGAAGCTCAATTCCTGCTTCAAAAGTTTCTAAAATCTCATAGTCTAAGCTTATTTTTTTATTATAAACCAACGATTCATTCATAATAAACAAATGATAGCATTCTTTGACTATATTTAGAATATATGACAAGCTGATAATAGTTTTGGTTCCAATTCAACAATAAAATATCAAAGGAGGATTTGTGAAAATTGACATCAATTCTTTCGCATATGGGATCTTGATTTGTCTCATTTTTTTTCTGGTTTCTGGAGGTTTGACCTGGATGATCGCCTCGAATCGACGTCATCGTTGTTTCCGTTGCTTCGATAGTACCGAGAAAATCTGTCGTATTTTCAGGCTTCCTATCACGCCCGACACTCCTTTGGACATGGCACCCGTGATTCTTTACATTTTTCGTCGTTGTAGGAATCATAAGGAGCATATTTCTGTCAGAATTGTCAGCACTTTTCTGTACAGATCAAGTTTGAATAGAAAAAAGGAATCCGAATTTGATTTTACTTCGCATGAAGTTATGGAACTTTTTCATGCGGTTGGGATTGAGAATCCCGCGAATCAACCGGATTTTCTCAGGAGGAAGACTAAGGCGGCTAAGTTGCCTTAGGAGTGTTTTTGGGGAATGTTGATTTTGTTGCCGCCCTCGGCCTAGGCCGAGGGCGGCATTTCTCTTTTTATCTTTCTTTTTCCTATTTTTAAAGTATAATCAAATCTTATGAAGAAAGAATCCCAAAACACAAGCAAAGACAATAAAAAGAACAATAAAAAACCAAGCAAATTTGGTCTTCTAAACACCATTTCAATAGTATTATTGATTCTATTCTTGATTACAGGTTTGTATTCTATTGTTGTAGAGCAAGAATCAGTAGTATCAAAAATCACTTTATCAGAATTGGCAAATGATATATCTGCAGGGAAGATAAATATAATAAGAGTAAAAGGTGATGATTTGATAGCTGAATATGCCGACAAATCAATAAAGCAAACAAAAAAAGAAAGCGATTCTTCTTTGACAGAAACACTTACTAGATATGGATTAACTTCAGATAAGATAAGTAAGGTTAAAATAAATATAGAGGGTGAAAGTGGATTATTGTTTTGGGTAGTGCAGATTACACCTTTTATAGTGCCAATAATTTTTATTGCACTCATAATATGGTTTTTGACAAGACAAGTAAGAGGAGCGGGTATGCAAGCTTTTTCATTTGGTCAATCAAAAGCCAGAATAACTTTACCTGATGACAAAAAACAAAAAGTAACTTTCAAAGATGTAGCCGGAGCAAAAGAAGCAAAACAAGAATTGGCAGAAATAGTAGATTTCTTAAAAAATCCAAAGAAGTTTTTGGAAATAGGCGCTGTTATACCTAAGGGTATATTACTTATGGGTGCTCCTGGTACAGGAAAGACATTGTTGGCTCGTGCTGTAGCTGGAGAAGCTGGAGTAGCGTTTTTTGCAATATCAGGTTCAGAGTTTGTAGAAATGTTTGTGGGTGTTGGAGCTTCAAG
>CAYTNX010000022.1:6172-7228 GCA_964439365.1 uncultured Candidatus Saccharibacteria bacterium
AACTCTAAATCAAATACTTGTAGAAATGGATGGTTTTGAACCAAATGAAAAGGTGATAGTAATGGCTGCTACAAATAGACCAGATGTACTTGATCCAGCTTTACTTCGCCCTGGAAGATTTGATAGAAGAGTAACCATAGATTTACCAGATAGAAATGATAGAGAAGAAATTCTAAAAATTCATTCAAATAAAAAGCCTTTTGCAGAAGATGTTGTTCTTAGGGTTATAGCAGAAAGAACTCCTGGTTTTTCTGGAGCAGATTTGTATTCTCTTATGAATGAAGGTGCCATACTTGCTGCTCGTGAAAATCGTACAAAAGTTTCTCAATATGATCTTATTAGAGCTATAGAAAAAGTAATGCTTGGTCCAGAAAGAAAAAGTCATTTACTTTCAAAGAAAGAAAAAGAGATTACAGCTTATCATGAAGCTGGTCATGCTCTTGTTGCTTCTGTACTTCCTTTTGCTGATCCAGTTCATAAAATATCCATAATATCTAGAGGACGCGCTGCGGGATATACTTTACATTTGCCTTTAGAAGATAGAAAAATGCAAAGTAAAAAAGAATTTTTGGATGATATTGCTGTTTCACTTGGAGGTTATGTTGTAGAAAAAATGATGTTTGACGATGTTACTACTGGTCCTTCAAATGATTTACAGGTATCTACTGCTCTTGCTAGAGATATGGTTACAAAATATGGTATGTCAGAAAAGATAGGGGTATTGGCCTTGGAAAGTTCTGGAGGACGTGCTATGTTTGGAAAGGGTATTGAGGACAAAGAGTATTCTGAGAAAGTTGGTGCTGATATAGACTCAGAAGTTGCTAGAATAATGGATGAAGCTTACAAAAAAGCTGAAGAAATCGTCACAAAAAATAAGAATGCTTTGGACGCTATTGCCAAAAGACTTATAGAAGTTGAGACAATAGAAAGAGAGGAATATGAAAGCATTATTGTTGCTCATGGTATTCAACCGAAAAGAAAGTTAGATATTGAGCACCAAATATGATATAAATTATATGCACAGTAAATGTGCAATATGCGCGTGTAGCTCAGTTG
>CAYTNX010000023.1:0-5151 GCA_964439365.1 uncultured Candidatus Saccharibacteria bacterium
GGTAGTGGAGCAAAAAAAGCAGATTGGGATGTGGGACTTGCTATAGATGCAGTAAAACTAGCGCCAAAATTGGACGCGGTGATTTTGGTAACAGGGGATGGAGACTTTGTACCTTTAGTTGAATATTTACAAATGAATGAAGGTTGTCAGGTTGAAGTTGTGTCTTTTGGCAAATCAACATCTGCAAAACTTATAGAAGTTGTCGATGATTTTATTGATTTAGATCAAAATGTTAAAAAATATCTAATAGGAAATCAAAATAGATTTCAAACAAAAGAAAGAAATGGGAAACAAAATTTTAAAAGAAAGGAAATAAAAGAAAATCACAAAACAAATCCTACAAATATCGCCGAGGAAATAGCAAATCTTTCTGGACAAGAATAAAATCTCAAACAAATAGTCAAAACTATTCTATAAATGCTATATTATAGTGATGAAATCCAAACAATACACCCTAGAGGTCGGTGGTAAGACACTCATAGCAGAATTTAATGATTTAGCAGAACAAGCAAACGGCTCAGTTATGATGAGATATGGCAATACTGTAGTATTGGCCACAGCTGTTATGGGAAAAGAAGCAAAAAGTGGTGATTTTTTTCCGCTTTCTGTAGATTATGAGGAAAGATTTTATGCTTCTGGAAAAATTCTTGGTAGTAGATTCATAAGAAGAGAAGGTAAACCAAGTGATGAAGCTATTTTATCTGGAAGAATAGTAGACAGAACAATAAGACCTTTATTTGATCAGCATATTAGACATGAGGTACAGGTAGTTCTCACTGTATTATCTATAGATGAAGATGATCCTGATGTTATTTCAGTTATTGCAGCATCTCTTGCCCTTGGAACTTCCAATATACCTTGGAATGGCCCTGTATCTGCTATTAGAATAGCAAAAAATGAGACTTTTCATATAAATCCAAACTACAAACAAAGAGAGGAAATCGGTATAAGTTTTGATCTAATAGCCTGTGGTAAAGATGGTTTGGTAAATATGATAGAACTTGCTGGTAAAGAAGTAGATGAGAAAGATGTAAATCAAGCATTACAAAAAGCCAGTGATGAAATAGAAAAAATACAAGATTGGCAAAAAAAGATAATTGCTGAGATAGGAAAAACAAAAACAAAACTTGAAAAACCCGAAATGACAGAGGGTACGGAGAAATTATTTGCAGAAGAAATAGAAGGAAAATTAAAAGATTATATTTTCAATAGCTCAGGTAAAGAAAAAATACATGAAATAGAGGAAATTTGGCTAAAAATATTTAAAGAAAAAATTCCTGATGGAAATATAGGATTGGCACAGGAATTATTGCATGAAAAAATAAATGAATTGCTACACAATGAAGCAATTGAAAATGAAAGGAGAGCTGATGGAAGGGGAATGGATGAGATTAGAAATATTTATGTAAAAGCTGGTGGAATGTCTCCTATACTTCATGGATCTGGAACATTCTATAGAGGAGCTACACATGTATTATCCGTACTTACTCTAGGTGGACCTGGAGACGCGCAAGTAATAGATGGTATGGAACAATATAATGGAGAGCAAAATAAAAGATTCATGCATCATTACAATTTTCCACCTTTTTCTACAGGAGAAACAGGCAGAATCGGCAATACAAATAGAAGAATGATAGGACATGGTGCATTGGCAGAAAAAGCTCTTGTACCCATAATCCCATCAAAAGAAATATTCCCTTATACCATAAGAATAGTTTCTGAAGCTTTTTCATCAAATGGATCAACATCAATGGGTTCTGTTTGTGGATCAACTTTAGCATTGATGGATGCTGGAGTACCGATAAAATCACCCGTAGCAGGTATTGCTTCTGGACTTATGATAAGAGAAGCAAAAAAATCTGATAATTCATATGAATTCAACGGCAAAAAATATGAATATAAAATACTTACAGATATTCAAGGCCCCGAAGATCATCATGGGGATATGGATTTTAAGGTAGCTGGAACAAGAAACGGAGTAACAGCAATACAAATGGACGTAAAAGTAGAAGGTATACCACTAAAAATATTGTCTGAGGCTTTTGAAAAAGCAAAAAGCGCTAGATTAAAGATATTGGATATTATTGAAAAAGAAATTGATAAACCAAGATCAGATATATCTCCAAATGCGCCAAAAATACTTTCAATAAAAATCAAACAAGATCAGATTGGATTTGTAATAGGTACTGGTGGAAAAACTATAAAAGAAATAAAGGAAAAAACTGGAGTTGAAGACATAACAATAGAAGATGATGGTACAGTATTTATAACAGGAAAAAATGGTACTGCAGAAAAAGCTAAAGCAATAATACAACACCTAACCAGCGAATACAGACCTAGACGATAGAAAATAACTTTTGTAAATTTTATAAACAAAAAATAAAAGTGTATACTTAGTATACATGAACGAAGAAAAACCATCTCTCCAAGACACTATATCTTCATTGTTAAAAAAGGAACCCCTAACAAAATCTACTGGGGCTCATTTGGATGTATTACATAAGCAAACAGACCCAGAAAAAAAAGTCATTCCTCAGGGCCCTTTGAATACAAATTCAATAGAAAATCAAAATACACCAAACAAAACTCCAGCAATACCTACAAATAATCCTAATTATACAAAAACAAATACAAACAGTTCAGATATATACAGAGAAAATCCATATGAGGGTCAAACATCAACAAATAAAATAGTAAATAACCCTTTTCAAACTCAAAATAAGAATGATGGTTTCAAAAATCAAACAATACCAATACAAAATCAAAACACACCAATATCAAACCCAATAGCAAATAATCCAAATAGTTTTGTAAATACAGACAATACCACAAATACAAATACCGCAAAAACCAATAATACTGGTTTTTCAAATATTCCCATAACAAAAATAACAGGAATACCAAAAAACACAGGGGTACAAGAAAACATAAATGCTATAAAACCTGATATAAATGCAGAAATCAAAACAAATAGTGCAAATGTTTTACAAAAACCAATAAGAACATTTGAGGGAGATGTGGCTGAAGCCCTTGCCAATAAAAGAAATTCCGTAATAACGATGGCTATAGCAGAAAACAAAAAGGGTAGTGGCTCAGAAAGACTTTCAAATAAAGCGAGTTCAAATATAGGTAAGAAAATATTTATAACCATAAATAGCCTTATAATAATAGCCCTTGGATTGGGTGGTGGTTATTATCTTTATCTACAAAGTCCACTGGCAATAAAAGATAAACCTAAAAACGATTCTAGATTGCCTAGTATAATTCAAACTGATTTACAAAGAATAGTTCCAATAAAAGATTTGAAAGATAGTAGTCTTGATCAAAAGATTCACGATATTATTTTTAGTGAAAATATAGAATCAGAAAAAACTTCAGAATTTATACTGACACAGACAATAGCATCATCCACACAGAGAATAACCAGTGTACAATTTATAAACGCATTAGATCTTAATATTCCAGATTCAATGAAAAGAACCCTTACAAAAGATTGGGTTTTGGGAATTTTTGGATATGATCAAGAAAAATTGCCTTTTATAATACTTACAACAGATTATTTTCAAAATGCATACGCTGGAATGTTGAAATGGGAACAAGAAATGCCTAGAGAACTAGCAACTTTGCTAGATTACAAAGAAAAAGCGCTTTCACTTATAGAAACAAGTTCTACAACAAATACAGCCCTAAAAATCCGAGGTAGATTTGAAGATAGAACAATACAAAACAGAGATGTTAGAGAGTTTAGAAATGAAAGAGGGGAATTGTATCTACTTTATTCTTTTATAGACAAGAACACATTGGTAATAGCAACATCAGAAGCAACATTAAAAAATCTCATAGGTAAAATTGAAAATCAGACTTATATAAGGTAAAATATACCTATATGAATAAGGAAGATATAAAACATTTTAAGGATAAGCTTGAGAAAGAGAAGACTTTATTAGAGGAAGAACTAAGTAGTATTAGTCGTGTAAATCCAAATAATCCAAGAGATTGGGAAGCAACAACTTCTGATTTGGAAGTTGATAGTGCTGATGAAAACGAAGTGGCAGATAAAATGGAGGAATTGGAAGAAAATAAAGAAATATTGAATCAGCTTGAACCCCAATTAAATGAAGTAAAAGAAGCTCTAAACAGAATCGCGGAAGGTAAATATGGTATTTGTGAAATATCTGGAGAAATAATAGAAAAAGAGAGATTAGAAGCAAATCCATCTGCAAGAACTTGCATGAAGCATATAAAAAGATAAAAATTTAAAGAAATTTATCTTATCTTTAAAAAATCTTTATAACTTTTTTATCTGAACATAGTAGTCTTTGTATACATGAGTATATCAAAGACTTATAGTGCTCAATTAAACGGATTAAATACCCATATCATAAACATAGAAGTAGATCTATCAAATGGCCTACATTCTTTTTCTATTGTTGGATTAGGAGATAAGGCAGTTGAAGAATCAAAAGATAGAATTTCTTCAGCCATAAAAAATACTGGCTTTACATCTCCAAAACAGAAAAATCAAAAGGTTGTTATTTCACTTGCCCCAGCAGATATTAGAAAAGAAGGACCGTCATTTGATCTGGGAATGGCATTGGCATATCTATGCGCAAGTGGTGATATAGATTTTGATCCTGAAAATAAAATATTTTTAGGTGAATTGTCTTTAGAAGGATATATAAGAAAAATAAGCGGTATTTTACCCTTGATAAATGGAGTAAAGAAAAAAGGTTATAAAGAAGTATTTATTCCTATAGAAAATAGTGAGGAAGCGGGATTGGTAAAAGATATAAAAATATATCCTGTATCAAATCTAAATCAAATAATAAATCATTTGATAAATAAAAAAGATTCAATAATAAAAACACAATCAGAAACAAAAATAAAATTGGAAAATGATATTATAGAAAATGATTTCAATCTAATACAAGGCCAAGAAACAGCAAAAAGGGCATTGGAAGTAGCTGCAGCAGGTGGACACAATATATCAATGTATGGACCACCCGGAACTGGCAAAACCATGCTAGCAAAAGCTTTTCAAAATATCTTACCACCTCTTGATTATGAAGAAATAATAGAAGTTACAAGTATACATTCCATAGCAAAAACACTTGATAGACCTTATATCACGCATTCTCCATTTAGAAATCC
>CAYTNX010000023.1:5161-7175 GCA_964439365.1 uncultured Candidatus Saccharibacteria bacterium
CCACATCATACATCGTCTTATGCTTCACTTATAGGTGGAGGACCATTTCCAAGACCAGGTGAAATAACCTTAGCCCATAGGGGTATTTTATTTCTAGATGAATTTCCAGAATTTGATAAGAAAGTTATAGAATCTCTAAGACAGCCATTAGAAGATCACAAAATAACCATATCTAGAGCAAGGGGAGCCATAACATTTCCAGCTCAATGTATACTCATAGCCTCAATGAATCCCTGTCCATGTGGTTTTGGAAAAGACAAAAGATGTATTTGCAAAGAATACGAAATAAATAATTATCACAAAAAAATATCTGGTCCAATAATAGACAGAATAGATATGTGGATTTCTGTTTCAAAAATAGAATATAGTAAATTATCAACAAAATCCAAAGAAAATGAGAATTCCAAAACCATACAAGATAGGGTATTGAAAGCTAGAAATATTCAAAAACAGAGATTTTTAAAAAATAATATAAAAGATAAAAAATACAATAGCGAAATGTCGGTATCTGATATAGAAAAAATAATAATTTTAGAAAAAGATGCTTTGGATTTATTAAAATCATCTTCTGAAAGACTAGAATTATCGGCTAGAGCATATCATCGCATAATAAAACTAGCCCGAACTATAGCTGATTTAGAAAATACATTAGAAATAAATAAAAATCATATCTTAGAGGCATTACAATACAGACAAAAACACTTTTAATTAGTTTTAATCAATTAGAAAGGATTCTTTGCTCCTCTTATTTCAAAATGCACATGTGGTCCAGTAGAATGACCTGTAGTACCAACCTTGGCTATCATTTGTCCTTGTTCTACATGATCTCCAGCCTTAACAAAATTCTTTAATGTATGAGCATACAAAGTCTGAGTACCATTTGGATGTGAAATAATAACGTAATTACCATAACCACCATGCCAACCTCCAGTCATACTAGCTATTACAGTTCCAGAAGCTGATGCATGAATAGGAGTTCCTGAAGGAGCGGCCAAATCTACAGCATTGTATCCATGAAGACCCTGAGATTCATAACCAACATCAACCGGTCTTATATAATATCCAGGATAAAAAGGTCCATCAGCATCATGAACAGGATTTGGAGATGATTTTCTAAATATTGACTTTGCAACTGTAGTTTCTGTACTTGGCTCAGCATCTGGAATAATTATCGTATCGCCAGTACTCAAAACAGAAGATAGAGTCAAATCATTGTATTGAAGAACTTCATTTAGATCTGCTTTGTTTTTTGAAACAATACTTTTTATGGTATCACCCTTCTTTACCTTATATTTAATACCGGAAATAGGCAGAATAACCAGTTTTTGGCCTTCCTGTAAGCCTGAATTTCTATCCAAATCATTGGCCCAAATAATAGTGTTTGTTGTAACATCAAACATTTTGGCTATTTTTGATAAGGTATCACCATCTCTAACCACATATAGACTTATTTGAGTATTGTTTTTCTCCTGATCCACGTCTGAAGCTGTACCAGAAGGACCTATTTCAGGAACTAAAGCATTTCCAGAAACCATAGGATTGTCATTTAAATCCTTACTAGGGTTTGGATCTGTATTAACAACTGCCTTAAGAACTAAAATGGTCTGTGAATTTGATGTATCTGAATCTATGTTTTTTGCTGAGGCAATCTTGTCTGTAGTGATGTCATTTACAAAAGAAAAAAGACCAGCATTTGCTGTCTTTGGATATAGGGTAGGCAATAATACAAGGGCAAGACAAATAACTATTTCTTTGTTAAGAGAAAGTAAAAATCTTATTTGACTTATGTTTTTTTTGTAGAAAAATTGCATAATATAAATAGTCGTTCGGCAATATCTGTATCATGTCAATTATGACATCTCTGCAATTCTGTAATTTCAGTAAATGGCTTTGTTAAGCCATCTTTATACCCATATTCATAGGGTATTAGATAAGCGTACGTGACTCAATATTTAAAGTCAATAGGCTATGTGGAAACATTGTTTATAACAATAAAAATATATTTATGTCAAAA
>CAYTNX010000024.1:0-1829 GCA_964439365.1 uncultured Candidatus Saccharibacteria bacterium
AGATATCCAAAAGTCTCATTTAGCTTTCCAGACTCTTCACCAGACTTAACCATACTTACATATAAATCAGAGAAAACCTTGGGATGTTTTGACAATGCTGTAGATCTAGAACTTCCAGACTGAAGATCATCGGCAATGGCTGTAAGTTTTGAGCCAAGCACTTTATTTTCAATTTCTGAAGACAAAAGTCTAAAAATTCTAAGCGCAGAAACCTGTGCTTCAAAGAGAGTGGCTAATTGTCTAGACAAAATAACCACGTCTTTATTTGAAACTCTTTCTAAAAAAGGAAGATCTATAGAAAAAGCAGATTTTTTTGTACCATCTTCATTTATGGATGTTATAACCAATCCCCTTCTTTGAAGAGAAGCTATGGCAACATCCACATTTACTGCATCTATTGATCCATTTTTATTTGCACCTGTTTGATCTACTGCTTGATATATAAAGAGCATATTTTTTTATTTAATTTTAAACAAGACGTTCCAAAGTTTTTGGATTAAGTGAATTTAGATAAGCACTTTCTACTGTGATTTCTCCATTTCTTACAAGTTCTGCAAGAGATCTGTTCATATCTATCATACCATCTCCTGAACTAGTCTCAATAACTGTATTTATTTCATGTATTCTTTTTTCTCGTATTAGGTTTGCTACGGCACTGTTGTTTATAAGTAATTCATAAGCTGGTATCAATCCTCCAGATATTCTAGGAATAAGTCTTTGAGAAAAAATACCCGTCAAACTTCCCGCCAATTGAACTCGTATTTGATCTTGCTGACCTGATGGGAATGAGTCTATGATACGGTTTATTGTTTGTGCAGCATTGTTTGTATGTAATGTAGAAAATACCAAGTGACCAGTTTCTGCAGCTGTTACAGCAGTAGATATTGTTTCATTATCTCTCATTTCACCCACTAGACAGACATCTATATCTTGTCTAAACATAGAAATAAGAGCATCTTTGAAATCTGGAGTATCGACTCTAACCTCTCTTTGATCTATTATTGATTTCTTTGATTCATAAACATATTCGATAGGATCTTCTATAGTCATTATATGTTCAGTTCTAGTCTGATTTATCATTTCTATAAGACTAGCAAGGGTGGTTGATTTCCCTTGACCTATAGGACCTACCACCAAGAAGAATCCTTGTTGTTTTCTAGTAAAAGTTTCAATAATAGGAGGAAGGTTCAATTCAGCAAGAGTTTTTATATCCTTTGGTATAAGTCTAAGTGCTATTGAAATAGCGCCTTGTCTATAAAAAGCATTTCCTCGAAAACGAGCCTTTGTAAAACTATATGAAAAGTCCACGTCTTTGTCCCTTTCAAGTAATTTTTTATTTTCTTCATTCAAAAATTCACTCAAATACCCTTTCATTTCTACTTCTGTTGTAACACTTTTTCTTGCCAAAGGTATAAGTGAACCAGCTACACGTATCATAGGATGTCTTCCAGCTGTAATATGCAAGTCTGAAGCATTTTCATCTATAACCATTTCCACCAATTGTTCTATTTCCTTTTTATATTCCATAATAATTATTATTTTTTAGCTGATGAATAAATTTTCTGTACTTCAGACAATACTTCGGATGGAATTGTTGTGGCCTTTATAATATAACCATCTACATTGAGTTTTTTTGCTCTAGCAATATCATCTGGAACACCCTGATTTGTAAGTACTATAACGACAGTGTTTTTTATGAGATTTTCTTTTCTCAAAACTTCTAGGAATTGAATACCATCCATACCAGGCATAACCACATCAAGCAATAATATATCAGGTTGAAGACCATCCTTTATAAGTTTTAATGCATCTTCTGTACTTTGTGTCAT
>CAYTNX010000024.1:1839-7078 GCA_964439365.1 uncultured Candidatus Saccharibacteria bacterium
CATCAGGTAACCCTTGGTTTGTAAGCATGATTACAGTAGTTTTTTTAATTAAATTCTCTTTTCTAAGTGTAGCTAGTAGTTCAACACCATCCATACCTGGCATTACTACATCAAGCAAAAGTACATCTGGCTCAAAACCATCTCTAATCATTTTCAAAGCTTCTTCAGTACCAGAACAAGTATTCACTTTAAAGTTATTCTTTGAGAACTTCAAAGCATACATATCTAGAAGAAATTTATCATCATCTACAAAAAGAATACTTGGTGATTTTATTTCCATGGCATTTATTATACTAGAGCTTATTAACTTCCTCAAACGGAATAATCTTCTTGAAAGCCTTTATCATGGCATCCTCTTTCATTGAAAGCATACCTTTCTTTCTTAGAAGTTTTGATATTTCCATTTCATTGGCGTTTTTCAAAATAATTGCTTCTATTTCCTTATCCATTTTCAAAACTTCAAAAACAGCCATACGACCTCTAGTACCCTTAGGACAATCTGGAGTAGGATTTATGCCATAAACCTTATCTGCAAAAGGAATATCCTTTTTAAATTGATCCGGCAAATCGGCAAATTGTTTGTCTATCATCATTTTTATACTTCCTTCTACGGGCATTGGCTTGCCGGAATTTGTATTTGGAAAAGTACCGACAAGTCTTTGAGCAATAGCAATTATCAAAGTAGGAGCGATAAGATAAGGGTCAACTCCCATGTCTATAAGACGCGGAATAACACCTGCGGCATTGTTTGTGTGTAGTGTAGAAAACACCAAGTGACCGGTAAGCGCAGCTTGCACAGCAAGCTGCGCAGTTTCCTTATCTCGAATCTCACCCACCATGATAACATCGGGGTCTTGTCTTAGAGTTGTACGCAATCCAGAAGCAAAAGTATATCCAATTTCTGGATGAACTTGAGATTGGCTTACGCCGTCCATATTGTATTCAATAGGATCCTCAAGAGAAAGCACATTTTCTTCTTCTTTATCAACTTCATTCAACATAGAGTATAGAGTTGTTGATTTTCCGGATCCTGTAGGACCAGTTATAAGAATCAAACCATATGGTCTTTCTATGGCCTCCTTTACAGTTTCAAGGTTTTTATCTGTAAGACCTATTTCACTAAGTTTCTTTACACCCTTTTCCTGATCGAGAATACGCATCACGACCTTTTCACCATAATATGCAGGAAAAGTAGAAACACGAAAATCTATTTTTCTTCCGTCTATTCTAGCTGAAAAACGACCGTCTTGTGGCTTACGTTTTTCATCCAATTTCATATTTGATAGCACCTTTATACGAGCAACCACAGCACTATGAACTTGTGGAGGTAGTACAAGACTAGTATTTAAAACACCGTCGACACGAAAACGTACTCTTACTTTATCTCTCATATGTTCTATATGTACGTCAGATGCATTACCTTCTGTGGCATAACGAACTATAGTAGCCACGATTTTTACAACCGGAGCATCTTCTATGATAATTGCATTTGAGTCTGATTCTGTTTTGTCCTTTTTTATATCAGCAGTACCCTCTGCATCTACTGACAAAACATTTTCAAGTTCAGACAAAGCCTTTGATACTTCTCCACTAATACCTTTATAAAGTTCAATGACTCTATTGTAATCATCAATATTTATAAGAAAAATCTTATAAGGTATATTCTTTTTTGCGGCAATAAAGTTTAGCGCATCTCTTGCTTCGATATTATCAGGATCTACTATACCCACTTCCAAGCTTCCATCTCTCACACCAATCGGAACAAATCTATAATGTATCGCTGATTCTTCTGGTATATATTCAAGAGCTTCAAAAGGCACACCAGCCTCACCAATACTTCTTACAGGAATATTCAAAAATTCACCTCTAGCAGTCAAAATATCCTCAGGACGAACGCCCCTTTCTATCAAAATCTGATCTAGAGATTCTCCATTTGAAGTTCTAAGTTTAATCTCTTTTAAATCATCTTTGTTTATAAGATTCTTATTTAAAAGTATATCTACAACACTCATGTTTTTTATTTACCACTTGTCTTGGTGGTTTTTACTGTAGTTACAGGAACAATATAATAAGGTGAAAATGGATTTGTTCTTCCTACATTTTGTTCGGGAACTTCTACAGTATAGTCTATTAGAGTTTTATATATATTATTATCAAATATTGTAGTATCAAGTTTTAAAGAAGAAATCTGATTCAATAGAGCAAGTACTTTTGCACCCTCTTCCAATTGGCCAGCATTTTCTGTTTCTGTAATAGAAGAAACTGATGAGTCTGTAGGATTTCCTAAAGTATAGAAATATATAAATGCACCTATAATCAATATAGCTACAAAAGCAATTGCTGATTTTTTTGAAGATGAGATTGGTTGATTCATATTTTTATTTCTGTTTTAGCCAATAAGTCTTAATTTCTACTCCATAATTGTAATTTCCATTTTCATCTATAGCCAAGCTTATTTTTGAAATATTCATAATTCTCAAACTAGCCTGCAAAGCTTTCAACAATTCAATAAAATTCTGATAATTTGTGGTAACTTCAAAAGATAGAGTAACTGCTCCGTATGAATCTATTGCATTGTTTACTGCACCAGTTTCACTTGATGGAGAGATAATTGGAGAAGAAGAATTGTTTACGGTTGATGGAGAGCTTGTCTTTATATTTTTTAATGCCAATCCTTTTTGCAAACCAATACCCTTTACATCTATTATCAATCTGACATTGTCTACATTATCAGGAAGCATCTTTTCCAATCTATTTTTATCTACATCATCTATATCATTGTATGACTTTTGAATACTATCTCTAACCTTTATAAGTTTCTCTGCATTATTTAGAGCTTCTTGGTATTTGTTGTTTACTGCTTTAATGGAGTTTAATTCATCTATTTTTGCCTTTGTAAAAGTAAAATAGATTCCTATAGCGAGTATCAAAAGTATAATTGGTGTAATATTTCTATTCATATTGATTATGGATTTTTAGGAGTTGTAGAATCAGCATTTTCTGACTGTAATTCTGCATTAAGTATTTTTTCATAAGACAAATCTGGAGAACCTATTGTTGCATTAAATACAAAACTTACATCGCCAGATGTTCCTTCAATCAAGTTTGAAAAAACTGGATTCTTTAAAATCTTATTTCTTCCGTATTTACCAGCAGGACTCAAAACATCAGACTGGAAGGCTATTGTATTGTAATTCTTTGCAACACCTTCCATGGTAACCTTTACATCATCTCCTTCCTTTTCTGGGCCTGTAAATATAAATTTATTAAATCTCAAATTTTCTACGGTAAGCTGGCTGATTATAGAAAATACTTCAGCCACATCTATATGATTCTTCAAAAGTCTTTTGCTTAATTCTATTTTATTACTTATTCTCTTTAGATTTTCTATAGAACTAATATCAAATCTTTCTTCGCTTTTTGCTAATTGTTTCTTATCATTTTCCTGAGCTTGAATAAGTACATTTTTCCAAACTACTGTAAACACAGCTCCTCCAACAGAGAGCAAAAAAAGAATAGTCGATATAACCATCATTATACTAGTACCTCCACCACCACGGTTATTTGCTGGTGTCTTTTGATCTATTACTAAGGGCTTTTTGGGAATAAAAGATGTTTGGAATTTGGTCTCCATTTGTTAAATTATACTAGATAAAAAAATAAATATCGAATTGAACATGTGTATATCTCTATTTTTTAGAATAAAATCAATTTTTTTCTAAAAAACTAATCCATTTCAGACAAAAGACGTATTGCACAACCTATAGCTACAGCAAATTCTGGCCCTGCTGTTGAAAACTGCTCACTTAGAAAAGCTGGAGTTTCCAATCTACCGAAAGGATCTGCAGGAACTATTTCTGTTTGGAAACTAATACGAGCAAGATCTGAAAAGCCTTTCAAAAGCACACTTCCCCCTGTAAGAATTATCTTGCTTATATTTTTCATATATTTTTTCTGATAGCTAAGCATTGTAGAATTTGCTTCATAAAATACATAATCAAGATTTACCGTTATTATTTCAGTCAATTCCTTAAATTCTGGACCGCCCTTCAAGCCATGAGTTCTTTTTAGATTTTCAGCTTCAGCTACGGTTATACTTAATGACTTTGAAATAGCTAAGGTTATATCTTGTCCACCTCTGTTTATAATATGAGAAGATCTCAATATTCCCCTTTCAACTATATAAAGTTTTGTAACACTAGCACCCATATCTATTATCATCACAGCATTTATTCCCTGCTCAACAACAGCTCTAATAGAACTAAATAATTCAATTTCATAAAAAGATGGCTGAATTCCAGCGCCACTAGTCAAAACTTGATAATTATTTACATATTCATTGTGTATAGCCACAACCAAAACATCTATATTTTGTTTTTCTATTTTTTTATCCTGATTTTCATCATCACTAGGATAAGTATCTTCTTTTGGTATAACAGAATAATCAATCATAACCTCATTCATAGGAACTGGTATATATTTTCTAGCTTCAAGAGAAATAACTTCTTGCATTTGTTTTTCTGGAACAGGAGGAATAGAAATGAAAGAAATCAAACTAGAAGATAGGGGCAAAGCAATACCGGCTGATACTGTAGTAGTTTTTGATTCTCTCAAAATATCCTTCAAGGCTTCTATAACCTTCTCTGGTGGAAGATTTGTTGCTCTACCTATTTCAATTCCAGCATAAGGACCCAATGCCAATTCTCCGTATGTTTCCAATACAGCTTTTCCGTGTTTTTTCTTTATTTGTACTACCTTGATAGCTGAAGAACCTATATCAATACCAATAACGCTTGGGTTCTTTTTTGTAAACACAGAAGAAATACTAGATATTATCTTACGAAAAAAATCCATGTAATTATTATAACATAGTGTAGAATAATAAAATGTATAGAGTATTGCACTATCTAATAGATTTTATATTTCCACCAAGAGAAATGGAAATTAAAATAAGAAGATTGAAGCCAGAAGAATTGTACAAAAAATCAAATGGCTTTATAAAAACAGAATTCCCTTTTATCAAAGCTATATTTCCTTATAAAGATGAATTGATTAGAGAATTGATTTGGCAAATAAAATATAAAAAGAATAAAAATGCTATAAAATGCGCCGGCTTTGCCCTTTATAATAAAATTAAAATAATAGAAAGTGATTATATAAAAATAATACCCATACCGATTTCCAAACAAAGAAGAAAGGATCGCGGCTATAATCAATGCGAATTGATTATAGATGAAAT
>CAYTNX010000025.1:0-5251 GCA_964439365.1 uncultured Candidatus Saccharibacteria bacterium
GATCTGAGTCTTTATGAGAAGAATAACCCAGGATAGATTCTATTTTTGCTTTTACAGGTATTTCATTGCCATGAATAGATACTTTCTTTGCCCCATCCAATAAATGCCTACCTATAGAACCAAGAGTTTGATAACCTACAAGTAAAATAGTATTTTTTGAATCAGGTAAATAAATCTCTTCATGATGAGTTACCCTGCCACCCACTGACATACCCGATCCGGCGATTATGATTTTTGGTGATTTTTTATGATCTATTTCTCTGGATGCTTCATTACTTACTGTAAAAGAAAGTTTAGGGAAATTGAAAATATCATCACCTCCTTTTATTTCACCTTGAGCTCTTTCATTAAATAAATATGTACTTGATTTGTATATATCGGTTATTTTTGTAGCCAAAGGAGAATCTACATATACAGGAATAATGGGTATAGATTTTGTCTCAACCAATTTATTTATTTCATACAAAATAACTTGAGTTCTCTCTAGAGAAAAAGCTGGAATAATCAAAGTGCCCTGTTTTTCTATTGTTTCTTTTATTACCCTTTCAAGTTTTTTTCTTCTCTCGTCTTTTGGTTCATGATTCCTATCGCCATATACACTTTCCATGATGACATACTCAGCACCCTTTATTGATTCTGTATCTTTTAATAATGGAGTAGGACTATTACCCAAATCACCAGTGAAAACTATTTTTTTGCCATCAATGGTGAATTGGATAATGCTTGAACCCAAAATATGCCCAGCATCTTTTAAAAAAACAGAAAAACCTTCTGGTAAAGATATTTCTTCATGATATGGCAATGTCTTCCATAGAGTAAACGCTTTTCTCATATCCTGCATTTCATAAAGAGGAAGAACACCATCATTATTTGCCTCTTTTTCTAGCAAACCCACAGCATCTTCAAGAATCAAAGAAGCCAAAGACATAGTCTCTAGTGATGAATAAATAACGCCGTTAAAACCTTCTTTAACCAATTTTGGTATACGACCAACATGGTCTAAATGAGCATGTGTTACAAATAGTATATCGATTTCTGAAGGTTCATAACCAAAATCATCTCTATTTTCTATTTGAGCAGTTTTTTCACCCTGTATAAGACCACAATCTATAAGAATTTTTTTATTATTATATTCCAAAAGAAAATTTGCACCCGTAACGCTTCCCACCCCACTGCAAAAAGTTAGATTTATACTCATTTAAATTATTTATTTTTCTTCAATAAATACCAAACCAAAATTCCACCCAAGGTATCATCAATAAGATCTTTTATAGTATCTATATTGTATTCCAAACTACCAAAAGGATGGCCAGCTATATCATAATAAACTTCAAAGACCTCCCAAGCCAAACCGGCAAGAAAAGTAAGAAATACTATTTTCCATAAATTGTCTTTTATGCATGAAATATTGAAAACAATAGCTATACAATATACTGACATAGCTATACCTATACCACCAAGAATATGAGCAATTATGTCATAAAACCAGAAATCCAAATACAAATGATGTTCTATTCCTAAAGAATTGAAAGATGTAAGAACTAATAAAGAAATTATTGTTATCGCTGAAATTTTTAAATTATACATTATTTAGATATTATATCAGAAACGAAAATACCTGCATTGCAGGTATTTTCGATGGGCTATAAGAGTATTAAGCCTAGTAATAATAACTAGGTGGGTGATCTCAATGTTAACACCAAGGTGCAACATAATATGAATCACGAGGACTCGTCGATCTCCCAAAATAAATGTTATAGAGTTAATACTCTTATAACCTAATTATAATTATATTCCTGTATATTTTTAATTCAAGAGAAAATTTGAAGTAAACATCAACAAGAAACTATTCTAGTATTCCGTCCAGATTGACATCATATAGCATTTGTTCAACTATCAATCTATACTTCAATATTTCATCATCCTTAAACCAAAAAGCTATTTCTTTTTCAGCATCAGATAAAGATCCGGAAGCATGTACTATATTTCTAATAGCTCTCATATCATCATCCGCCATTTTGTATGAATCCAAGACATAATCACCTCTTATAGTACCAACGTCTGACAGAATAGGCTCTGTTCCTCCTGTGATCTTTCTTACAATAGAAACAGCATGCGCACCCTGCCAAACCATAGGAATAATGGGTCCGCTAGTCATGTATTTCTTTAGCTTATTCAAAATCATATCTGATTGCTTTATCGGATCATCATGAGGAGGAACAAGGCCTTTGTCTCTATATGCTTTTAGATTTTTTTCTCCAGTTTTCAATTTCCATTCTGGATCCAAAGTATAATGTTTCTCTATTGAATTCTCATCAGGAATAAGCATTTTTAATGCCACAAGTTTCAAACCAGCTCTTTCATATCTAGAGATTACATCCCCTATCAAACTTCTTTGAATACCATCAGGTTTAATTATCACCAAAGTTCTTTCATTCTTTGGATGTAAATCTGTATGAGTATTTGTATTTTTCATTTTATTTATTTAAATTTTGTTAAAATTTCTGGCTCACCTTTTGTTATCAAAATAGTATGCTCAAAATGTGCGCTTGGCTTACCATCTGAAGTTCTATAAGTGTATTGATCTGAATCCAAAAAAACATTTTTATCACCTAGATTGAACATTGGCTCCAAAGCAACCACCATTCCGGGCCGCAATACTTCACCCGTATTTGCTTCACCATAATTTGGTATAAAAGGATCTTCATGTACCTTATAACCCACTCCATGACCAGATAATTCCTCCACAACACCGTAATTGTTTGCAATAGCATATCTTTCAATAGCAACACCAATATCACCCACCCTATTTCCACCTTTTGCGGCTTTTATTCCAGCCATCAAAGCTTTCTCTGTTGTTTCCAATAATTTTTCCAAGTCCTTGGATACCTTACCTACAGGCACTGTTATTGCGGCATCAGTTATAAGGTCTTTGTGAATTAAACCCAAATCAAGAGAGACGATATCGCCTTCTTTTAAAATTCTATCTTTTTCATTTGGTATACCATGCACAACCTCATCATTTATAGATACACAAATACTAGCAGGAAAAGGCCTTGAGGCACCCTGAGGCTGATAATTTAGAAAGGCAGGTTTATCACCACCTTCAAGTATTAGTCTGTACGCTTCTTCATCTAAAGCCTTAGTAGAAACACCTGGCCTTACCATACCCTTAAGCAAAAGAAGAATTTCTGCATGTCTTTTTCCTCCTTCTCTCAATATCTGTATATCTTCTTTTTTCTTAATTGTAATCATTTATTTATAAATTAATTTTATCTATGATTTCTTTATGTATCTCCTCCGGACTTCTTTCTCCATTTATATTTAGAAATTTGTATCGACTATTGTCTCTATAAAAATTTATAGCAGGAACAACATCTGTTTCATACCAAGAAAGTCTCTTTTTTATTTCGTCTTTGGTATCATCGATTCTACCTCTAGACATTAGTCTCTTTACAGATTCTCCTTCACTTATTTCTATATTTATAGCATATATATCTTTTATATTATAAAAATCAAATATAGAATCCAAAACACCAGCTTCATGAAATCTTCTTGGAGTACCATCAAATATAATATTTTCTTCTTTTATATAATTCTTTACCAAAACATTAACCCACATATAAACAGAAAGAAATTCTGGTTGAAGACCTCCTACATCATATATATTCTTTGATAGTTTTTGAGTTTCAGAATCACCTTTTATAAACTCACGATATTCGCTACCGGTTTGTATATAAAGTGTTTTTCTATTTGCATCATTCTTATTTAAATATTCAGATATCAAAGCTCCCTGTGTACCCTTTCCACATCCTGAACGACCTATAAGTATAAAAGTTTTTTGACTCATTCACAAAGTATATCAGAAAAACAAAAGTTATCCACAATAATGAATGGAAAACTAATGTATTAGAGAAATGAGAGTTTTTAGTATTCTCTCATTGAAACCTGAGCGTCAATCTTCTTTAATAGGTCCAAAACTACAGATACAACAATTAGTAATGCTGTACCACCAATAGCTAGTGTTTGAGTCCCTGTAATAGCTTGAATTCCTAGAGGCAATACTGCTATAACACTCAAGAATATAGCACCCACCAAAGTAATACGTGTCACAACTTTACCTAAATAATTCATAGTTGAATCTCCTGGTCTTACTCCTGGAATAAAAGCACCACCTTTCTGTAGATTTTCTGATATTTGTTTTGGATCAAAAGTAACAGCTGTATAGAAATATGTAAATATAAATACCAAAACAAAATATATTATTGCATGTGGCCAAGCAGAATTTAGGAATGAAGAAACGGAAGAAGCGATATCTGCAACTGTAATATTTGATGATTTTGAAAGAAAACCGGCTATCATTTGAGGGAAAAGAAGAATAGACAATGCAAATATTATAGGAATAACTCCGGCTTGATTTAATCTCAAAGGAAGATATGTAGAAACACCTCCATAGACTTTGTTTCCACGAACCTGTTTTGCATATGTTACGGGTATTGATCTTTCAGCTTCTGTAACGACTACAACTCCCACAATAACAACTATTGCTATCACCAAGAATAACAAATATGAAGCCAATAATGATGAATCGAAACCAACAACAAACTGTATAATTCTAGTAGGAAGTACTGCCACTATACCAGCAAAAATGATAAGTGAAACTCCATTACCAATACCAAATTCTGAAATAAGTTCTCCAATCCACATCAATAATACAGATCCTGCAGTAATAACTAGAATGTTTACCAAAAGAACCAAAGGAGCAAAATGCGGTATAACGTTTTGACTCTGGAATAGACTTATAAAAGCAAAAGCTTGAAGAGCTGCAAGAGGAATTGAAATAAGTCTTGAATATTGAGATAGTTTTTGTCTGCCGATTTCACCCTCATCCTGCATCATAGATTTCATGCTAGGAATCATCATAGTCAAAAGCTGCATTATAATAGATCCTGTAATGTAAGGACCTACTCCAAGCATTACTATAGAAAGTCTAGAAATACCACCACCAGAAAAAAGCTGGCGGATAGTAGACGGATACGCCGCCGAGTTTGAACCAGGGTGTTCCGAGCTGCGCCTGAAATCCGAGCTGCCAGGCGACATATTGCGTGGCGCCCCAGGTGGTGGCGAGCACGATGAGGGTGACGACGAGAATCTGCTCCCAGAGGATTTTGGTCGCGGACATGGCGGGATCCTTTCTACGATTGTCAGATGCCGAGATCGCGCTTCCGGCCGATCGCCCATTCGATGCCGC
>CAYTNX010000025.1:5261-6976 GCA_964439365.1 uncultured Candidatus Saccharibacteria bacterium
CCTAACAATCGATTCCCGGCCAATAATCTACCCAAACTAGCAACATCTATGCCGGGTATTGGAATAGAAGCAAGCATTCTAAAAACTATAAGAGCTCCTATAGTAAAACCAATACGCTTTCGCATTGTTTCATCTTTTAGTACAATGCTTATTTTTGATAAAAATCCTTTCATGTTTTTATTTTAAATTAAATCTGTACTGAACCTCCAACCTTTTCTATTTTTGCTTTTGTTTGTTCTGAAACTTTACAATCACTTATTATAAATTTCTTTGTTACTTCACCTGAGGCCAATATCTTTACTGAAGGTATTTTACCATCTACTGTAGAAATAACACCTTTTTCAATAAGATTCTTTGGGTTTATTGTAGAACCAGCATCAAAAACTGTTTCTATGTCTTTTATATTTAGTATTACAAATCTTGAAAGAATTGGCTTGTTTGAGTTTACTCCTCTTCCTCTCAATTTTGGAACTCTCTTAATAAAATCTCTAAGCTCTGGTCTCTTCTTTCTTCCTGATCTAGCATTTTGACCTTTTGTACCACGTCCAGAAGTCTTTCCCCTCTTGCCTCCTCGGCCGACGAGCATTGTCTTTCTATTTTTTGTCTTTGGAATTAAATTATGTAATTGCATGGTAGTATTATTATTTTATTGTTCTTGAATGCTTTGATAATTTTGACAAAGCTTTTACAGCTACTCTAGCTATATTTAATTTGTTTTTACTTCCAGAAAGAAGCTTTGCACAAACATCTTTTATACCAGCAAGCTCTATTACATTTCTAGCTGAACTACCTGCAACCACTCCTCTACCTCTAGCAGGCATAATCATGATCTTTGCACTAGAATACTTTGCTTCAACCATATGAGGTATAGTCATTGCAGGTGACAATGTAACCTTTATCATATTTTTCTTTGCATTTCTTGTAGCTTTATCTATAGCAAGAGATGTATCACCAGCCTTTCCCAATCCGACACCAACCTTTCCTTTTCTATCACCAGATACAACAGCAACTGAGAAAGTAAATCTTCTTCCTCCAGAAGCAACACGAGTCACTCTTCTTATAGCAATAATCTTTGTATCAAATTCTGGCTTTACTCTTTCTTTATCTGTTCTTTGAGGTCTTCGATTATTTGGTCTTCTTCCATCTCCTCTGAAATTTGAATTCATAGGAGGTCTTGATGATGGATTCTTTTGAGCATCAGAAACAGGAGTAACAGCTGCATCTGTTGGATTTACTATTGTACTTTGTTCAATTGTTTTTATTTCTGTATCCATATATTTTATTAAAATTGAAGACCGCCTTCTCTAGCACCATCTGCTACTGCTTGTATTTTTCCAGTATACAAATACCCTCCTCTATCAAATACAACTTTTGTAATCTTAAGAGATTTTGCTTTTTTTGCAATCTCTATTCCAACTTCCTTTGCTTTCTCTGCTGGAGACTTTGATTTTGCATCAACAGAAGAAAATGTAGCAAGAGTATGACCTTTTACATCATCGATAAGCTGAACAGAGATGTATTTGTGAGATTTGAATACAGAAAGACGAGGTCGATCTGAAGTACCACTCAGTGTTGATCTGATTCTCTTATGTCGTCTTGCTATCTTTAATTGTTTTTGTTTACTTGTATTCATAAAATTATCTGTATTTATTATACTGATTTCTTACCTTGCTTTCGTCTTATTGTTTCATCACTGTATCTAATACCCTTACCCT
>CAYTNX010000026.1:0-5785 GCA_964439365.1 uncultured Candidatus Saccharibacteria bacterium
ATCGATATTTCAGCATCTGGCTCAAGTAATCAAAGTGTATCTGTTTTTATGGGTACTGGTAGTGGTACATTTGGTCCAAGAACTAGTTACTTTACATCATTAAGTACTTCTGGAATTGCAAGTGGTGATTTGAATGGCGACAATAAACCAGATTTAGTATCTTCAAATTCTAGTGATTCAACTGTTTCTGTTTTGATGAATAATGGCGATGGAACTTTTGCTGCTAGAGTAAATTATACGACTGGTTCAAATGCAAAATCAGTAATACTGTCTGATATAACAGGTGATGGTAAAAAAGACATAGTGGTGGCAAATTTCGATTCATCAACTATTTCTGTACTCACAAATAAAGGCGATGGTACTTTCAATTCAAAAATAGATTATGCTGTAGGTTCTGGACCCGATTATGTATTGAGTTCTGATTTTAATAGTGATGGTAAGGCTGATGTTTTGACTGCAAATTATACATCAAATACAGTATCAGTATTATTTAATGATAATGGGGTTTTGGTTCCAAAGGTAGATTATTCTGTGGGTACAAATCCATATTCTTTGGCTGTGGGTGATGTTAATGCTGATAATAAAGTAGATTTTGCTTCAGCTAATACCACATCAAAAACAGTTTCTGTATTAACAAATAACGGTAATGGTACTTTTACAATACCTTCATATCCTACTTGTTATCCTCCAGGATGTAATACAGATGCTCCTATAAATGTCGGTTCTATTTCACAGGCAAAACCAGCACCTTTTGCTGTTGGTACTTCAGCTTTGAATGCTCAAGGATATATATTTTCAGCTATAAATGGCTTTTCTTATGTAAAAAATATAATTACGAAAATACTTGTTATAAATGATGGTACTCAAGCAAATAATAGAATACTGACTTCAGATGCAAATGGCTTGGCTAGCTGGAAAGATGCTCCTTCATCTATCCCCACAACCCCGATGACTGTTGGTGATTTTAATCTCTTGGTTGGTAGAAATAAAAGTGTTTCAGGAACAATACCTTCAACATATCAATACTGTGCTTTATCAAAAATTGGTCCAGACTTTGCAAATAGTAACAATTCAGGAAGTATATGTGCCGTAAATAGAAATGTAGATGGAACATGGACCTTATCAGGAACAAGAGGTGATGATCCAGATTTCTATTGTAATGCGAGATGTTTTGGTATGTAATATTTTCTATTCATATTTAATTTAAAATTGAATATTTTAACTTCATTTTTTTTTATTATCCCCAATATATAGCAGTTTTTTCTGTTATAATATTAGTAAATAAGAATACTTATGTTTATAGAAGATTCACAACTCAATAAATTTATACTGGATTCTAATCTAGTATCAAAAGCAGAATTGGAAACTGCTCAAAAAGAGGCTGAAAAAAAGGGTGAAAGACTTGGAGATGTTCTTGTAAGTAGTGGCAAAATAACTGAAGATAATTTAAGAAGAATGAAAGCCTATGTTCTAGGTATACCTTTCGTTGATTTGAAGAATAAAAAAATACCTTTTGAGACTTTGTCTATGATTCCTGAGCCTGTAGCTAGAAATCACAATATTGTCGCTTTTAAAAGAGATGAGGGAACATTGGAAATAGCAATGTTAGATGTAGATGATTTGTCTGCTATTGATTTCGTAAAGAAAAAAGTAAATTTAAAAATATTACCTAGACTTACTGATTCTGAATCAATGAAAAGTGTTATTATTCAGTATCAAAAAAGTCTTAAGGCTGAATTCGGAGATATTATTCAAAAGGAATCAGAAACCCTGAAGACTATTGCTGAAGAAACAGGAGAGGGGGCATCAGAAGCTGATTTGAAGAAAATAGCAGAAGATTTACCCGTGGTGCGCATTGTAGATACTTTGCTCAAACACGCTATTTTGCAAGATGCATCCGATATTCATATAGAGCCTATGGATGATCAATTGTTGGTGAGATACAGAATAGATGGAATATTGCATGATGCCATGGTTTTACCAAAAAATGCTGAAGCTTCCATTACTGCTCGTATAAAGGTCCTTTCAAATCTCAAATTGGACGAAAAGCGTTTGCCTCAAGACGGAAGATTCAAAGTTGATATGAATAATGAAAAAGTTTCTTTTCGTGTTTCTATACTTCCTACATATTATGGAGAAAAAACCGTTATGCGTCTTTTGAGAGAAGAAGTATCTGGTTTTACTTTGGAATATTTGGGTTTTCATGGTGAAGGTTTGGAAAGAATTCATCATGCAACAACTCTTTCTACTGGAATGATTTTGACTACAGGTCCTACAGGATCAGGAAAGACGACTACTCTATACACAATACTAGATATTTTGAATCAACCTGATGTAAATATTTCTACAGTAGAAGATCCTGTTGAATATCAGATGAAAAGAATAAATCAAACCCAAGTAAAGCCTGAAATCGGATTTACTTTTTCTGTGGGTCTTAGAACTTTGGTTAGACAAGACCCAGATATTATCATGGTTGGAGAAATTCGAGACAATGAAACAGCTTCTCTTGCGGTAAATGCCGCTCTTACAGGACACTTGGTTCTTTCTACTCTTCACACAAATAGTGCTGCTGGTGCTATGCCTAGACTTATAGATATGAAAATCGAGCCTTTTCTCCTAGTTTCTACTTTGGATGTGATAATTGCTCAAAGACTTGTAAGAAAGCTATCTGAACATAAAGAAAAATATTTTCTTTCAAAGGCAGAAATATCATCTCTATCAAAAACAGTTGATTTGGATAGGGTATTACAAGCTCTAAAAGATGAAAAAATAGTAAAAGGTGTAGATTCTTGGGAAAAAATTCCTTTTTGGAAACCTGTTCCTTCAAAAGATGACGATGGATACAAGAGTAGAATCGGTATACATGAAGTTTTGAAAGTAACTCAAAGTATAAAAGATTTAATAATCAGAGGTGCTACAACTGTAGAAATAGAGAATCAGGCAAAGAAAGAGGGAATGCTTACAATGATAGAGGACGGAATATTTAAGGCGGTACAAGGTGAAACTACTATAGAAGAAGTATTAAGAGTTATTTCAGAATAAAAATATGCCACATTTTATTTATAAAGCAAAAAAAATAGGAGGAGAAATCTACAAAGGAGAAAAAGACGCCAAAGATAGATATGAATTGTATAAGATTCTTAAAGATTCAGGTGAAGAAATTGTAGATTACAAAGAAAAAAGCGCAAGCTTTAATCCTATAAAATTTTTATCTAGCATAGATATTCCTTTTCTTGGTTCAGTAAAAACACAAGAAAAGATAAGTTTTGCTAGAAATCTTGGTTCTATGATAAGTGCTGGTTTGGCTGTTTCTAGAGCACTTTCTGTTATGGAAAGACAAACAAGAAATAGAGCTTTAAAAAAAGTTCTTATTTCAATACAGGATGATATAAGCCAAGGAAAGACATTGAGTGATTCAATGAAGAAATTTAAAAATGTTTTTTCACCACTTTTCGTATCCATGGTGGCGGCAGGTGAGCAGAGCGGTACTTTGAATGATTCATTAAAAATAGTAGCTACTCAGATGGATAGAAATTATGCTCTTCAGAGAAGAGTAAGGGGTGCAATGATGTATCCTAGTATCATTTTGTTTGCTATGGTAATTATAGCTATTCTGATGCTTACATATATAGTGCCGACTTTGATGAAAACTTTTACAGAATTAAAATTGGATTTGCCTATGTCTACAAAATTTGTTTTGTGGGCAAGCTCTACTATGAGAGATCATGGATTGGTTGTATTACTTATTTTGGTTGTTTTGGTTTCTTTATATATAGTTTGGTCAAAAACCGTTCAAGGTAAAAACATAATACATTATGCAATTCTAAAAATACCAGTAATTGGAAATATAGTAAAAGAGGTAAATTCAGCGAGAACTGCTAGAACATTATCTTCATTGTTAAATTCTGGTGTGGATGTTGTCGAATCTGTTCATATAACCAGAGATGTTATACAAAATGTTCATTATAAAATGGTTTTGGAAAAGGCAGGTGAATCTATAGAAAAGGGTGAACCTCTTTCAAAAATATTTACTGAAAGTACAAAACTGTACCCGATTTTTCTAGGAGAAATGATGAATGTGGGTGAGGAAACAGGTAAAATGGGAGAAATGCTTTTGGGGGTAGCAAGTTTCTATGAAGAGGATGTTGAGCAAAAGACAAAAGATATGTCTACAGTTATAGAGCCATTTCTTATGGTTATAATAGGTGCTGCTGTAGGATTTTTTGCCGTTGCGATGATTTCACCAATGTATTCATTGGTAAATGTTATTTAAAATGTTTTTTAAAAATAATTTAAATATAAAAGGTTTTACTTTGATAGAGACACTTATATCTGTCGGTGTTTTTCTGGTTATTGCTACGGCTTCTTATCAGGCTTATATCAGTTTATTTTCTCTTATAAGTGCAAATCAATACAAGATTTTGGCATTGAGTTTGGCAAATGAGGAATTTGAAATAGTTAGAAATTTATCTTATGCAAATGTTGGTATACCATCCGGTATTCCAAATGGTTTGATTCCCCATGTACAGAATCTTACTAGGGGAGGGATACCTTTTGTAGTGACAACGACCATAAGAAATATAGATTTACCTTTTGATGGAACAATAGGTGGTTCCCCCAATGATCTTTCTCCAGCAGACAATAAACTTGTTGAGGTTGCGGTTGATTGTCCTACTTGTAAAAATTTTACTACTATAAAATTGTCTACAACTGTTGCACCAAAAAATCTAGAAACAGCCTCTACAAATGGTGCTTTGATGATAAAGGTATTTGATGCAAACGGTGTACCTGTTCAAGGTGCAAGTGTTCATATAGTAAACAATAAAATCAGTCCAGCCATCACAATAGATGATATTACGGATAGTGATGGATTTTTGGAGGTAGTGGATGCACCTCCTGGAGTTGATGCTTATGAAATAACTGTTACAAAGTCTGGCTATTCTACAGATAAAACTTATACACCCGGAGCCGTTGGTAATCCCACTCCTACAAAACCTCATGCTACTGTTATTATTCAGCAATTGACTCAAATAAGTTTTTCAATTGATAAAATAAGTACATTAAATTTTTCTAGTGTATCACCATCATGTACTCCTATTGGTAATATTGATTTCACTTTAAAGGGTGCAAAAACCGTAGGTCCAAGTGTTTTAAAATATACACAGGATTTGATTACAGATATTTCTGGACTTCTATCAAAGAATAATATGGAATGGGATTATTATACTGTTATAGGAAAGGATTCTGCATACGATATAGTCGGTATAAATCCATTAAATCCTATAAGTTTGAATCCAAATAGCACTCAAAATGCTTTGATTATAGTCAAACCTAAAGATCCAAAAAGTCTTTTGATAACTGTAAAGGATTCTGCTACTCAATTACCAATAACAGATGCTACAGTGAAAGTTACTTATGGTGGTTATGATGAAACTCAAATTACAGACAGAGGTTCTCTAAATCAAACAGATTGGTCTGGTGGTGACGGTCAAGTCGATTATTCTAATACCACAAAATATTTTGCCGATGATGGAAATATAGAAATAAATAGTCCTGCGGGGGAATTGAAATTGAAAAATGTATTTGGTTCATACAATACCAATGGGGTAATAGAGTCATCTACGATAGATACTGGATCCGCAAGTAATTTCTACAATCTTTCTTGGACTCCAAAAGATCAACCAGTAAATGCTGGTGCAAATAGTGTGCGTATTCAATTTGCTACCAGCGCTTCATCTTCTCCTGCTTCATGGGATTTTAAGGGTCCAGATGGAACTGCTTCTAC
>CAYTNX010000026.1:5795-6806 GCA_964439365.1 uncultured Candidatus Saccharibacteria bacterium
GGTGATGGAAACTCCAGTATCAAAGCATCATCTGATGGAACTGCTTCTACATATTATACGATTTCAAATACATCAATATCTTCAGTTCATAATGGTGGTAGATATGTTAGATATAAGATATATATGCATACAAATTCAGCAACTACTACACCAAATATTTCAGATATATCATTTACAGTTACATCCTCATGTACTCCACCAGGTCAGGTTGTATTTTCTGGATTATCAAATGGTACATATCATGTTGTTGTATCAAAAACAGGTTATTCAAATTCTAGTGTAGATGTCGATGTTACTTCATCTTGGCAGGAACAAGAAGTGGTTTTGGCACCATAAAATTATATATATGAATAAAATTTCATTTAAAAAAGGTGTGACATTGGCTGAACTTATGGTGGTTTTGGGTATTTTTGGACTTATTATGATAACTGTGGCCAATTTTCAAAAGGATGTTATTACTAATACAAAATTCTCTACAGATTCTCTTTCATCCATACAGGACGCTAGGATTATATTGAAATTGATGGTTTCCGAACTTAGATCAGCTTCTCCTGGTACCGATGGTTCATTTGCTCTCGCTCAGGTAGCTACAAATACTATAACTTTTTATTCAGATTCAGATGATGATGGCTTAAAAGAGAAGATAAGATATTATATTTCTACATCAACAAACACTCTTATGAGGGGAGCGATAAAGCCAACAGGACCTCCTTATGTTTATAATAATGCAAATGAGACTTTTACAACATTGGCACATGATATAAAAAATGCCACAAGTACGGCTTTGTTTGAATATTATGACAACAATTACGCGGGTACAAGCTCTCCACTTTCTTCTCCTATAATAATTACGAAAGTTCATTTGATAAAAATAAATCTAATGATAGATGCTGATCCAAATAGATCTCCCATTCCTAGAATATTTACTTCCGAGGTTTCTTTAAGGAATTTAAAAGATAATTTATGAAAAATAAAATAAAATTTTCTAAAGGTTTGATTTTGGTTAATGTA